>DURJ01000053.1 GCA_012837285.1 Bacillota bacterium | reverse complement strand
CTTCCTCAGGACTATAAGCCAAGGCCTCATAAGGTTCCATAACTTCTACCGCTGCTTTACCTAACACTTCCCACTGGCGCCAGCTGGGCATTTCGGCGAAATCGGGCGAGCGCAAGGGGGAAATGTTTGATGAATCAAAAAAGGGTTGTTTTAGCAACTGGAGCAGTGGTCGGTGCTCTTGGTGCATTATTAATGAAGCCCGTTAATCCAGCCAACATGGGCATTTGTGTTGCCTGTTTATTCGTGACATCGCCGGGCGCTTTAGGAATGCATCGGGCTGAGGTGGTACAGTACATGCGACCGGAGGTACCGGGCCTTATTCTAGGTTCTTTTCTTGTGGCTACAACAAGCGGCGAGTTTAGAGCCCGGGGGGCTCGTCACCGCTACTGAGGTTTGTTCTCAGTTTCTTCGTTATGTTAGGTGCGTTGGTATTTCTCGGCTGTCCGTTGCGCATGGTTTTACGTCTGGCCGGGGGTGACCTTAATGCCTTGCTGGGGTTGGTTGGCTTTGTGGTTGGAATTTGGCTGGGGTTGCAGTTTTTACGGAACGGGTTTTCCTTGGGTAGAAGCAGCAAACAGGCTGCAGTCAACGGTTACGTATTGCCGACATTGTAGGTGACTTTATGCCGCGGACTGGTGAAAAGCCTGGGGTAGGTCGTTATCAGTGTACCAGATGCTTTCAAATCGTTAGGTTGGATGACTGGGACGATACCTTGCCCCCATGCCCAAAGTGTAACGGTACAAATTTCATTAAAGTTTCTTAACAAATTCCTAGATCGAAGCTTCGCGAGTAAGTTATTTTCCCATAGCAACTGCCGTTATTGTGCTCTTTGCCGCATAGGGCGGTTTTATGCCGGAGAGAAATATCTTAAGCTGCAGTTATGGACTAATACAATCTCAAAGTCTGTCGTATTAAGAGAGACATGTGATCGGTTGGCATGGTGAGTTTTGTGAAGTCCTGTACTTACTATGAATTACTGGAGCTTCGCAGCGTTTCAGGAACTAAAATCAAGAAGCACAATGCGATCAAATAGCAAATGCCAATTAAAAGCAAATATCAAGACTGCCGCCCGCATCGCTGGCTTCATCAGGCCTATGGTTAATTCATCTGCTCCCTTTATTTACAGTGCAAACAGTGGTACACAGACCAACACTATACTACGGACTCTGAACCAAAGTTCGGGCCGAGACCTGCCGTAGGGACAGTCTCATTGTTGTCTCAAAATACAGATTCTAAAGACAGGTATCTCTATACCCGTCTTTAGAATCTCCTCAACTATACCGACTGGTTTCCTATAATCATCCATAGTAAATGCCTGCGGCTCAATATCTATATCATAATCCATGGCCTTTAGCACCAAAAGCGTATACCATCAACCCTACTCATACCCTTGAAGAAGTTCGAGAAGATTGCCAAGTCCACGTCGCTGTGTTCACGCATACTGCCCTTAGCATAAGAACCAAAAAGTATGGCCTTCTCAATGGTAATTTGCTTGGTTAAATTACTAACATAATCTTCGATTACTGTTCGTAGTGGCTCAGGGATTTTAACCACAAGAACACCTCCATTTAATCATGGGCATCACCTCCCCTCGCAGGAAAGTGACTAACCGCCAAGCGACAACTCCTTGATTATCGTAACAATTTCCTGCATATCAGCAAAAGAAAGTGCCACCATCCTTACACTGTGACGATCCTGACCTCATTCATCTTATCGCCCTGCACAATCCTGTCCACCACATCCATACCGTCCGTTACCCGGCCAAAGACGGTGTGCATTCCGTCCAAATGCGGGAAGTCATCATGACAGATGAAAAACTGGCTGCCGCCCGTATCGCGCCCGGCATGAGCCATCGACAGCGCCCCGCGGACATGCTTGTTGGGATTGATTTCGCACTTGATGGTGTAGCCGGGCCCCCCGGTGCCGGTACCGTGCGGGCACCCACCCTGGATCACAAACCCTGGCACCACCCGGTGAAAGGTAAGCCCGTTGTAAAACCCGGACTCGATGAGGGACTTAAAATTAGCCACCGTGTTCGGGGCATCCATTTCGAAGAATTCGATCGTAATGTTCCCCTTGTCCGTGCTGATAATTGCCTTTTCCATAATCGCACTCCTTTTTTATATACATATGAGTAAATGGCGGATCATCCGCTAGGTAAAGCACTGAACCTCCAATGGTGGTTAGATATCGTTACCAGTTCCCTGCAGTTGTCTGTCACCGTCCTTATGTGGGAAAATATATTTGTTGACAACCAATGCTATTATGATTCCTATAAAAGTATCCAACATCCGGTCTAGAGCATATAGAAAAGGCGACTTCTCGCCAACTCCAATTACAATAGCAAGAACCACTATACTTGATATGACTGATGCGCTGCTTTTATTAAACAAATTGCACAGATATATTACTGTTAAAATACCGAGTCCTGCTACTATGGCCTCTGTATGCAACAACGTCAAATGGTTTTTTATTAGTAAAAACACCAAACCCACAATGCCCCCAAGGAGTGTCCCAGCGAGCCTGTCTACTCCCATTTGGTAAGAATAATGTACCGTCTCCTTCATGCATATAATGGCGGCCGAGCAAGCAAACAAGGGATTCTGCTTGCCTATAAGTTCAAATAGTAGTATGCAAAAAAATACGGAAAGCGCGGTTTTGGTATTTCTTAGACCTGGTTTAGGTAATTTAACTCCGTCCATTGATAGCATAAAACTTGTAACCACCCCTTTCCATCTTACCCTCATACCAAGAAACAATAGCTACCGTTCGCATATACATATCACAATTGCTATGGGTTCCTTCTTTAACATACTCTATCATTTGTCGATTGCTTTTAGCAATACCATCATGGCCACAGAAAAACCGGCTGGGCAGTTTGCAATGGGCCTCCCGGCCTCATTTAGCCGGCTTAACCAGCGCATTCCCCTAGATATCGCTTAGGCGAAACAAGAAAGAGGGCCCCCCGGCCGTTTTGGTTCACTAGCTAACTATTCCATCTGCCGCGGGGACTGTCTCCATGGCTGCAGAAGAGCAAGCTTCAGAATAAGTGTTGGATGCTCGGGCAGCCGACCTTCGAACAGGTTTGGCATTAAAAACAGAGCGGGGCTTTTGTTCCAACAGAGGGAGGTAGTGCTCTAGTTTGTAGAAGGTCTCGCCACGGCCTACGGCCGTAGTATCTGGTAT
>DURJ01000052.1 GCA_012837285.1 Bacillota bacterium | reverse complement strand
CCGGTGGGGGTAATCTCCAGGCGACCGCTCAGTTCCACATCGCCGGTTATTTCCCCGGCCACAGTGGCATGGCGGCCATGAATGTTAGCCTTTAGGTGGGCGCTTTCGCTCACGATGAGATCGCCATTTATCTCGATCTCGCCGTCAACGGCACCGTCTATTCTCAGCGTACCTTCAGCCTTAACGGTGCCTTTCACCTCGGTTCCCGGTCCGAGCACAGTATCGACCCGGTCGAAATCCACTGTCTGCTTCTGCTTCCGCCCGCCGAACATACTTCCTCGCCTCCTACAGTTGGTTTCCGACTGAGGCCCGTTTTAGTCCTGAGCCAGATTGATTAGCTCACCTGGGACCCCTGACTAGAAATAACGGGCCGGATCTTTCTTGACGCCAAGATAGATAACCTCGTAATGCAAATGGGGTCCGGTACTGCGGCCACTGCTTCCCACATAAGCAATCACGTCTCCGCGCTCAACAGTAGTACCTACAGAAACCTTGTTCTTGGAATTATGGGCATAGGCTGTCCGGTAGCCATACCCGTGGTCTATCACCACCATCCGGCCGTAGCCGCTGCGCCAAGCGGAGTATACCACTGTTCCTGCAGCGGTAGCTTTCACGGCCGTACCGTAGGGCGCAGCGATATCAATACCTTCATGAAATTCTGTTCTTCGGCCGTAGGGGGAACGTCTGGTTCCATAGCGAGACGTAATAGTCCCTTGGACCGGCCGGCCAGAAGGTGTGTGGGCCAAGCGCTGTTGCTCCTGCCGAACCTCTTCTTGGAGCTGTGCCAGCTTCTCTTTTTGGGGGTCAATGCTAGCGGCAGCAGCCTGTAATGTGGCCTGGATATCGTCAGTTGTGACTCGGCGACCGGGACCGCCTTGGGGTTGTCCGAGCCGACCGCGGCTAAGGGTCGGTTCCGGTTCTTCGCCGCGAGAGGGCAGCCCCAGCAGTGCTCGTACTTCAGCATCCAACTGGTCTACCTCCACCAGCCGCTCCTGTACTGCCGCCGCTTCTTGGGCTAAGCTTTCAATCTGTTCCGCTTGCTGGCAGTTTTCAATTCTGAGCCGCACCAGTTCCCGTTCATTGGCCCGTAGACGGACATAATCATAGCCAAACCAAGAAAGCCCACCCACAAAGGTGAGCACAAAAACGGCCGCCGCCCCCAGAGCCCAAGCGGGCAACCGCAGGCGCCGGGCCTTTTGGCCGGAGTGAGGTACGAACAGTACTGTAAAAGCTCGGGCTCTAGCGGAGCACTGCTTCCAGGTGCAGCTCTTGGCAAAAAATGTGGCAATAGGCACAACGAACCACCTCAGGTAGTGCTTGGGTAATAAGGGTCTTGTTACCTATTCGCTGTAGAGGGCTAAAATCCTGCTAGTTTTTTCTATTTTCTAGGGCCTGGCTAATGGCTTGGTTTTCTTCTTGGCTAAGAAAATAGTTGGATTCACCTTTCTGCACCGGTTTAGCATACACCCGTGACTCATCGCGTCCGTAAATACTGCTCAGGACAAACCCGTCCCGATTCCCATCCAGTACGGCGATGGCAAAG
The DNA here is from genome assembly GCA_012837285.1 of Bacillota bacterium. Taxonomy (NCBI): domain Bacteria; kingdom Bacillati; phylum Bacillota; species Bacillota bacterium. The sequence continues at coordinate 2,753 of DURJ01000052.1, read as the reverse complement.
CTCAAATCGCTACCGGCATCAGGAAAAGCATTAAATCTTACCACGCCCACATGCTGGATTGTAGTTAAGTACATCTGTTCCAACTGCCGCAGGGCAAAGTGCAAGCTTTTCATGTTCTCGGTTTGCTGGCGAGAACGTGTGAGCAGCTCGGTGAGCATTGTTTCTAGATCGGCTCCTGGGCTGCCGGCCATGAAGGCATTATATTTCTTGGTGAGCCGGCCCACCCGGAGCCAAAGAAACACAATAAGGAACAGTTGTAAGGCCAGCACCGCCGCTAGAAACGGCACCGGGGCCGTGAGCAGGCTGGAAGATAGGTCTATGGCACCAATAGCATTCATTAAGCTCGCCCCTTAGTGAAGGAATTGAGAGGGTAATAGTAGTTTTACTTGCTTCCTGTCAAGGCCGTCTCGCCTTCCCCCTGAAGGAGAGCCGCCAGTCGCTCCAGCTCTTCAGCCGAATAGTACTCGATTTCGATCTTGCCGCCCTTTCGGCCCGGCCGGATGCGCACCTTAGTGGATAGAGCCCGCCGGATCCGGGTCTCCAGCTCCAGCAACCCCGGGTCTGGGGGTATTCTTTTCTTCTGGGCCGGCTTGGCGGGGACGCGGCGTAACAGTTCCTCTGTTTCGCGAACCGATAGGCCCTTTTCCACCACTTGCCGGCAGGCGGCCAATTGGGCTCGGGGCTCAGAGAGCGCCAGCAAGGCTCTGGCATGCCCCATGGTAATTGTTCCACGTGAAACATAGCTTTGCACTTCAGGGGTCAGGTTAAGGAGGCGCAAAATGTTAGCAATATGGGAACGGCTCTTCCCAACCCGTTGGGCCAGTTCTTCCTGGGTCAGGCCAAATTCCGTCAACAGGATCTTAAAGGCTTCTGCCTCCTCCAACGGATTTAAATCTTCCCGCTGAATGTTTTCGATCAACGCCACTTCCATCATTTCGCCCTCGGACAGTTCCCGGATAACAGCTGGTATACGCACCAGTCCGGCCAGTTGAGCCGCCCGCCAGCGCCGTTCGCCGGCTACCAATTCGTAACCCCCAATGATGGAGCGGACCACCACCGGCTGTAAAATCCCGTGCGTGCGGACCGATTCCGCCATCTCGGCTAACTTCTCCTCATCAAAAGCACGGCGCGGTTGAAAGCTGTTCGGACGTATGTCTTCAATGTTTATTTCCCGCACAGTCTCTTCATCTTCTGGCTCCGCCACCGGTATGAGCGCACCCAGCCCCTTACCTAAACCTCGTTTCTCGCTGCGTTTCGCCTTCACGTTCCATCACTTCCTTCGCCAAATCCTTATACACTTCGGCCCCGCGCGAGCGCGGGTCATAAACCATAATCGGTTTCCCATGGCTTGGAGCCTCGGAGAGACGAACGTTCCGCGGGACAATGTTCCGGTACACTCGATCCCGAAAATATTTCTTAACCTCGTCCACCACCTGAATGGATAAGTTAGTGCGAGCATCAAACATGGTCATGAGTACTCCTTCAATCTCCAGTCGGGGATTTAGGGCGCCCTGTACCAGCCTGACTGTGCTCAGTAGCTGTCCCAATCCTTCCAGGGCGTAGAACTCACATTGAATAGGGACCAAGACTGAATCGGCCGCCACCAAGGCATTCACCGTTAACAGACCCAAAGACGGGGGGCAATCAACAAACACATAATCATAGCGCTCCCGTTCATCCGCTAAAGCCTCCCGTAGGCGCTGTTCCCGCCGCGGCAGCCCCACCAGCTCAATCTCGGCTCCGGCCAAATCCACCGCTGCCGGGATCAAATGCAGTCCTCTTATTTCCGTGGGCAGTTTTACCTGTTGAATGGCACACATCCCAAGTAACACTTGATAGATACAACCGTCGAGATTGTCTTTATCAACGCCCATTCCGCTGGTGGCGTTACCTTGGGGATCTATATCCACCAATAGAACCCTCCGCCCTTCCAGGGCTAGCGCCGCCGCCAGGTTAACGGCCGTGGTTGTCTTGCCCACACCACCTTTTTGGTTCGCAATGGCAATCACTTTTCCCATGGGCGCTCACCTCAATCTCTAATCTTGTACTTAATTCCACACCCTAACAGATCTTCCTTCTTTTTCGCCAAAAACCGTTACATTATACCCTAATGAGAGCTCCCACCCAGGTTATGTTTAATCAAACAGTACCCGCTAGCAAAGCGACTAGGTCTTAAGGCACCCCACCGGACTAGCGGGGACAGCTAGCAGAACCAAGGGCAAACCGGCGCTACCGCTACCCCAATGATAACAATAGGTGCAAAGTACCGACTGGTCTTTCTATTGCCACAACTGGCTCTATTAACACCGCCCCGCAGCAGCCACCAAAAACACGGTGCCGCACTAACCCACACGGTATCAAGTGGCCCCTAAGGTACCCAGTTAAAAACCAACCGTTTTCATCTACCAAATGTTAACGCCAACACGAAACAACTAAGATTGACAGAAACATAACAATCATGCTATACTTGATTTAGTAAAACGTAGGCGTATCCAGCAGTTTTCTCGCTACGCGCTACTTTTGGAGTCTAATGGAGGGTCAAATTGGCAAAATATCACTATTTGCACCTTTTGAAGAGAAGAAGTTGACTCCCATTAGTGTCAAGAAAGTAACACAAGCAGCTACACAGTCACAGTAGTAAGTAACGAAACGGAGGAACTAGCTATGGCAACGACAGAACTAAGTTGTGGCCGCCGGTTTGCAGCTGTAAATGATATCTTACAGCGGCATCAACATCGTCCCGAACGGTTGGT
>DURJ01000051.1 GCA_012837285.1 Bacillota bacterium | reverse complement strand
TGCCGGCACCGATATCCAGTAAAGCAAGATTAAGTTGGCGCATACCGCGGGGAACCGAGACTTCTAGAGCGGCGATGGGCTCCAATGTTAGGCTGGCCGGCTCTAAACCGGCGCGCTGCAGCACGGCGAATAAACCATTTACCACCACCCGCGGCAAAAAAGTGGCGATAAGCTCCACACCGATATCCGGGCTTACCTGTCCCAGCAACTCCGAAATAGGCTGTCCATCCAATAAATATTGACTAATGCTGTAGCCCACGCAAAAAAATCCGGCTGCGGCTGCTTCACCTTCCTCACGAGCCAGCTTCGCTTGGGCCACCCGCAAAGCTTCCAGTTCTAGCGCTTTAATCTCGGCGGCAGTCACCGCCGACAGGCTGGATCGCTGGTGCCTGGCTTGACCGGTGGACATTCTTAGCGTCCGTCCAGCGGCAGCAACAGCCGCCCGGTGAAACGTTGTCTTCCGGCGCCGTTCCAGAGCGGTCTTCACCTTGTAAACGCCTTGAGCTACGGCAGCCACATTATGGACCTGGCCTTGGTACATAGCTCGGTCCAGATGTTCGTATTGTTGAGCTGCCCGGAGGCGATAACCGCCGCCAGCGGACTTTTCTAGCACTACACCCATAATAGTCCGAGTACCGATGTCTAGGGCCAAAATTTCACCATTATGCGGCATATCTGGCACCACCTCGCTACACAATTCGCGATTCAACATAAAGTTTCCTGCCTCTCTTGAGGCAGGAAGTAGGCTCAGAATGTAGAATTCATATAACAGAAACCTATTTCCGGTAGGCAACCGGCTAGGAGGATAGCGCCATGACACAAGGCCTGGCCCTTGGCCTGGAGCGACATAGTTTCTACCGTATCCACCGCATAGACCACCTTATCCGCCAGTCGGCATATCCTAATGTGCCCAAGCTGAGCCGCTGGTTAGAAGTAAGTACCCGCACCATTGAGCGGGATATTGAGTTCTTGCGGGATTCCTTGGGTGCACCGCTTAAATACGATGCCAAACGCCGGGGCTACTACTACACCCAATCAGACTTTTCCCTGCCTTGTGTCAAACTCACAGCTGGCGAGCTGGTAACCTTGTACCTGGGCCAGAAGTTACTGTCCCAATACAGAGGCACCACCTTTGAAGCTAGTATCATCAATGCTTTTGCCAAGATAAGGACCTTCTTACCGGAAGAGGTAGAGATAGATTTTGCTAACCTGGATGAGTTTCTGTCTTTCAACGTTAAGCCTCTACGCGGTGAGGAACGCCAAGTAGCCACTACCTTTCACGAAATTGCCCAAGCCCTGAGAGATCAAGAGACTGTTAAAATCACTTACTACACTGCCAGCCGTGATGCCGTAAGCACCCGGAAGGTGGATCCTTATCACCTGCGCTGCCATGAAGGCGCTTGGTATATTATCGGATACTGCCACCGGCGTCGCGAAGTAAGAACATTTGCCTTAGATCGAGTTCAGAAGCTGGCACATACCAGGCGACATTTTGACCTACAGCCGGGCTTTTCCTTGAACGATTACCTCAGCCATAGCCTCGGCATCGAACGGGGACGTAAACCCCACGAAGTTGTTATTCTGTTCGATCCTGAGGGCGCACGCTGGGTAAGAGAACGACTGTGGCATACCACCCAGGAACTGATACCCCAGGAAGACGGATCGCTGGTGTTTAAGGCTGTTCTCAGTGGACTGGGCGAGGTGAAACGATGGGTGCTGAGTTATGGCGTCCACGCGCAGGTAATAGCACCTACCCATCTGAGAGACGAAATTGCTCAAGAAGCGGCGGCTTTAGCCTTGCAGTACGACTCGGTTCCAGATGTGCCTTAGCCATGCGCTGGTGAGACCGACACAGTTGTTTTTGCTCCAGTTACTCGGGCAATATTTGAAGGATTTTCAGCCGAAATGTAGAAACTACAAGACACGAAATAACCGTCGGGAAAACATTGCCAGTGCGGGACAATTTATAAGGGGGGTTATGCCGGTGGCCCTGTCAGATCTTGATGTTTGCATCAACCTATACCGGGACGGAGAGAAGCTGTTTGATTTACTTAAGGCCGTTATCCGCGAGTGGCTCGAGTCACCGTGGCCTCATGAACAAGAACGAGCCGATTATGCCCAGGAGCTATTTAACGAGAGCTTAAAGATCTACCAACAATACCTAAATGATGCTCACGAGCAGGCGAGAAGCGGCTTTTTTACGCCCGCAGATCGCAAGATCCTGAAACAAATGGAAGAACGCTACGACTACTGGGAGAATAAACTGAAAGAACTTACCGGAGAGAAGGAGACCCCGGTGGATTAGGATCTTTGCTGGACCCAAAGCCACGGCTTTTACAGAATAAAGAGGCGATGGAAATGGATATGGATTGGACAAAGGTCCTTAGCAACGTGCAGGGATTCTTCCGTGGTGCCTTCGATTTTCAGGAGCGGGCCACTTCCGTGCTCCGGAAAGAAGCCCACGAAGAGAACGACATTTTTATGCTGCTTTGCTTCGCCGACCTCATCGGGATTCCCGTGCCCACCTCATATTATAGTCTGGAGCTGCTACCGTACTTAGCCGAGGAGCTCGGTGGCTGGGAAAAAAGAATTGTCGAGCGAAAAAGCGTGCTGGCAGAAAAATTCGGTAAGCACGACTGGTGTTGCTGAAACACTTGACCGGAGGAGGCCCCTTGAGCTCCTCTGGTTTCTATTACTAAGGAGGCCTTTCTAGTGATGTCGTCGCTATGGGGCAAAAAAGTCATCTTCTTCGGTGGGAAAGGCGGTGTGGGCAAAACAACCTGTGCGGCCAGCTTCAGCGTATTGGCAGCACAAAAAGGCTATCGTACGTTGGTAGTTTCCACGGACCCGGCTCACAGTCTGGCGGACATTTTTAAGGCCGATATTAAGGAGCAGGGACAGCTGGCACCAAACCTGTGGGGCTATGAAATCAACCCGCAACAAGAAAGTGCCCGTTATATCGAGCGGATCAAAGCCCAGCTTAAGAGTGTGCTCAGCCCCATCATCATGGAAGAAATTGAGCGGCAGGTGGAGGCGGCCTATTCAGCCCCCGGTTCCGAGGAAGCGGCTATCTTCGACAAGTTTGTTGACTTACTGGAACGCATCAACACTGAATTTGACCTGATCGTTTTTGACACCGCTCCCACCGGCCACACCTTGCGGCTGCTGTCCCTGCCGGAACTACTGGCCGCTTGGATCGAACACCTAATCGCCCAGCGAGAAAAAGCCAACCGGCTTATGGCCATGGCGGCCGTGGGTTCGCGCCAGCTAAAAGAAAAAACCGATAAGCCCGATCCTGTACTGGCTACTTTACAGTTGCGGGAAGAACGTTTTCGCCGCGCTCGCGACTTTATTGTCGACGCCCAAGCAGCCACCTTCATCTTCGTAGTCAATGCCGAAAAACTACCCATACTGGAAACCAAAAAGGCCATCACCATATTAACCAAGTACCATATCCCCGTAGGAGGCATTATTGTCAACCGTCTCCTTCCCGACGGCGAAGAAGGAGCCTTCTGGACCCGGCGCCGGAACCTCGAGCGACAATACCTGGCCGAGATTCAGCAAGAATTCGGCCCCCTTGTCCTAGCCAAACTTCCACTCCTACCCGACGACATCTACGGAAGAGAAGCCCTGAATCAAGTAGTACAAATCCTGGAACAGCAGATATAACGAAACCGACTGCTTCCCACTGGGAATTGAAAGAACCAACAAACAAAACTACCCCGACAGCTTATGACGGGGTAGTTTTGTTATACTTAAACCAAAGCAAAAATCAAAGCTCCAACCAATTATATCAACAAAGAACGTAGTAAGGAACGGAAGCGACCAATACAGGGGGGAGAGAATATGGCACAACTTGAAATCACTAGATCTCATGTGAAAAGCACTGCTCGGGGATAAGATCGAACCAGTATACAACTACTACAACCAAAGCACAGCTTCTTATACCTGTGTAGTGGGCCTGAAGCATAGCTATCTCTCAGAGCAACAAATAGCAAAACTAACCTCAGGGGCACCCGTCATAGTAATTCCCGAATGGAATAATCCGGTAGATCCAAGTGCCATGGCCGTCCTGAGTCCCAATGGGGCTAAAATCGGTTACCTGAGAAAAACATTAGCCCAAGTCATGACAGCACGCCTAACAGCCCAAATCGCTCATGTTTGTTCTGAGAATTTCATCCCGACAGTCGAGTGAACATTAAGATTCAATTTGCTATAAAGAAGACGAAACCAATAAAATAATAAGCAAGGAAGCGCGAGTCGTTCAGATAATTAATCGAAAAGAAATAAGTGTTTGGTAAAGAAACAGGGTGCTATTGGGGCTATCTGCACTGCAATCAATAGGTTTGCCTAACATTGCGACCAACTTATTCAGCTGCGTGTCGATAAACATATGCAAGAGGCAAATCACCCAGCATAAGATAAACTAATGATACTAGTATGTTAATTTAATATATACATAGGAAGGAATGTACAACCTAAACCTGGAACTACTAGTATAACAAACAATACACATAAGATGAGGGGAGGTTGAGGATTTAGTTGCTACTAGCACATTCAAAAAATGAAGATGGTATTCCGCATGGCTTAGAAGAACATTTGTCGAAGGTGGCAGATTTGGCCCGCGGCTTTGCTAGTGTGTTTGATGCCGAACAATTAGCTTGTTTTTGTGGCTGGGTGCATGATGTTGGGAAGGCTCATCCAGATACGCAAAGGTATTTGAAGCATGAAATCCAACAAGGACCAAATCATTCGGCAGCCGGGGCTTTCTTAGTGAGTGGAAAATGTGATCTCTTGGCTTTTCCTATTGCCGGGCACCATGGTGGCTTACCGTCGCCTACACAGTTAAAGCAGCGGTTGAGCGATCCCAAGGAGTTAAAGAACAGTGCAATAGCTTTAGAGCGAGCCAAGACTGTCCTGCCGGGATTGTTCAAAGACCTAGACCTCGAACAATTCGTACCTTCGTACTTACAGACTTCTGGGCTTAAACAAGAGTTATTTATTCGGATGCTATTTAGCTGTCTTACAGATGCAGATTTTCTGGATACAGAAGCACACTTTTCTCCCGATAAGAGTTCGGCTCGAGCCAACGAGTTATCGATGACGCAATTGTGGCAACGATTCCAAAAAGATCAAGAAAGGCTAAGCGGACAAAAAGAAGACTTACTTAACAAATCCCGTCATGAGATTTATAATTATTGTTTAATGGCAGCAGGACGGGAGTCCGGAATATTTTCTTTGACTGTGCCTACTGGTGGTGGCAAGACTCGTTCTGCCCTAGCCTTTGCTTTAACACATGCTATAAAACATGATTTAAAGCGGATAATTGTCGCTATACCGTATACCAGCATTATTGAACAAACTGCTGATGTGTATCGGAATATATTGGGGCCGGAGGCTGTCTTGGAACATCATAGTGCTGTGAATGTAGAAGGAGAAGATGAAAGTTCGGAAGAAGAAACTAGAAGAAGGCTCATGTCGGAGAATTGGGATGCTCCTGTTATTGTAACTACAACTGTTCAGTTATTCGAAAGCCTGTTTTCTAATCGTGGTAGCCGTTGCCGTAAGCTACATAATATTGCTGGTAGTGCGTTAATTTTGGATGAAGTGCAAACGCTGCCAACGCACCTACTTAGGCCTATTCTTGATGTTGTGCAACAGTTGGTAGATCATTACCGAGTCTCAGTTGTTCTATGTACAGCCACCCAACCAGCACTGGAGAAAGGCCCTATTAAAGAAGGGTTATGCAATGTCCGGGAAATAATACAGGAGCCACAACAATACTTCGCTGCATTAAAACGAGTTAATTACGAATTTCCTTTTAGGAAAGAGACCTGGTCTTGGGGAAAATTGGCTGATGTTTTAAAACAAGAAGAACAAGCGTTGGTCGTGCTAAACACCAAAAAAGATGCAATGGCTCTTCTTGATAGCATTGGGCTTGATGAAAACACTTTCCACTTGTCAACGCTACTATGCGGAGCCCATCGCCGAGCAGTTCTTGAAGAAATTCGCCACCGGTTGGATAATAAATTGCCATGCCGGGTTGTAAGCACACAAGTTATTGAAGCGGGAGTAGATCTGGACTTCCCAATAGTATTTCGAGCTGTAGGCCCTTTAGATCGTATCATACAAGCAGCTGGACGCTGCAATCGTGAAGGTAAGATGCTGGCGGGCAGAGTTATTGTGTTTGTGCCATGCGACGGGAAAATCCCTCCGGGATCCTATCGATCAGGAGCCGATATTTTTACTACTCTTATACAGGATGAGAGTATTGATCTAAATGATTTTAGCCTTGTCAATACTTATTTTGCTAAGCTTTATCAAGTAGGCGAACTCGATAGCAAAAATATTCAAAAACTAAGGCAAAAACTTGATTACCCTCAAGTTGCAACTAGGTTTCGCCTAATTGAACAAGATACGGAATTAGCTATTGTACCCTACCGGCCTCATATAGGTGAGATCCAAAGACATATTAGCCAATTGCATCATACTGGGCCGTCGCGGCAACTTCTGCGGTTAATCCAGCCATATGTGGTTAGTATCCATAAACGTTCATTAATAAACCTACAAAAAGAGCAAATAATCAAAAGTGTAGTACCCGGGGTATGGGAATGGTTAGGGGGCTACGATTCAGTCAGGGGAATTGTTAATATTAAGCACAACCCGGCTGACCTTGTTGTATAGAAAGCATGTAAAGGGGGTGAACGCTCATGTACAAAGAAGCTTCGTTAGTGGTAAAACTCTGGGGAGACTGGGCCTGTTTTACTCGGCCGGAAATGAAGGTGGAGAGGGTAAGTTATCCTGTTATGACACCTTCAGCGGCTCGTGGTGCCCTGGAGGCTATATTTTGGAAGCCGGAATTTGGTTGGCAAGTTCGGAAGATTGCCGTATTAAGACCCGTCCGCTATTTTTCTCTGCTGAGGAATGAAGTAACTAACAAAGCAGCGGTTTCATCTATTAGAAACTGGGGCCCTAATGACGGCTATTATGCCGACTTGGATCGGGCCCAAAGACATACTCTCGCCTTGCGAGATGTTGCTTATGTTGTGTGGGCAGATATTGTCTTGAACCCTCACGCAAACGGTATCGATACCGCCAAGTATCGTGACCAATTCAGGCGGCGGGTAGCCAAGGGGCAATGTTATCACCAACCATATCTTGGCTGCCGAGAGTTCTCAGCGTTTTTTGGTTATCCTGAACAAGATGATATGCCCCTGAATACCAACGAAGACCTAGGGTTGATGCTATTTGACTTAATTTACGAGCCTAACGAGTCTGGACGAGGCCAACCTCAGTTTTTTGAGGCGCAACTTAAAGACGGTATTCTTAATATTCCCCAAGAGCTCTATAAAGGAAGGGGGTGAATGAATGCTGCTGCAGAAGTTGACGGAGTATGCAGACAGGGAATCTGATATTGAGGATTTGCCATTGTTGTACGAACTTATACCTGTAAAGTGGCTAATACAGCTTGACTCAAAAGGAAAATACCAAGGGATAATCTGTACAACTGGCGACCCAGAAAAGAAAAGTGACCGAGGTAAACGCTATCCGGTACCGACAGTAGTCCGATCGTCGGGGGTAAAGCCTAAGCTTTTGGCTGACCGAGCGGATTATGTGCTTGGGTTAATTGCTCCTGATGCTAAGCCGAAACAAGTAAAGCGGACAGGTGAATGTCATCAAGCTTTCTTGGCATTAACACGAGAATGTGCTGCACAAACGAGACTTCCTGAGGTACAAGCCGTTATGACTTTTCTTAACGAGCTAGACCTAAACACATTAGATTTGCCAGAGGACATAGATCCTGGAGACAATGTAACCTTCATAGTAGAAAACACTATGCCTATTGCCTTGCCGCCTGTTCAGGAAATGTGGGCGAATAGCCAGGCATCAACTGAAGAAATGGCACAATGTTTGGTGTGTGGCAAGTTCAAACCGCCAATGAAACGTCAACCTATCAAGATCAAGGGAATTCCCGGCGGGCAAAGTTCCGGCATGGCGTTAGTAAGTGCCAACGCCAAGGCTTTTGAATCATATGGTTTGGAAGCATCTCTAATTGCACCCATTTGCCAAGAGTGTTCTTATGCCTATGGACAAGCTCTTAATTCGTTAATCAGAGGCGAGGATTCTCACCTTACTATAGGTCCTAGCGTGTATGTGTTCTGGACCAGGGGAAAAAGTAGTTTCACTCCTGCACAGATTCTTAGGACTCCCCATCCGAACGATATAAAGAAATTAATAGAATCCGTGTACTCCGCCAAAAGCTCTTTTTTTCCAGACCCCACTCAATTTTATGCTCTGTCTCTTACCAGCAGTGGTGGAAGAGTAGCTGTACGAGATTGGTTAGTGACAACCGTGGGCGAAGTACAGAGGAATCTGGCTTATTACTTTAAGGCGCAAAAGTTAGTCGACCGCGAAGGCGAGTATGGGCAACCATATGGTTTGTTTACGTTGGCTGTATCGCTTTTTGCTTCCGGCAAAGAGATCAAAGCTCACGTTATCCAAGCGTTTATGAAGGCTGCTTTACTGGGAAGGGCACTTCCACGTTGGGTTTTGTACCAGGCAATCAGAAGGTGTGCAGTGGAACAGACGGTTACGAGACCGCGAGCAGCCATTATTAAGATGGCACTTGGCTGGGAGCAATACAGAGAAAAGGAGGAAGGGTTAATGGAGAAACTTGATCCTGCCAATTGTAACCCAGGCTACTTATGCGGAAGGTTACTATCGATTCTAGAGTTTATTCAGAAAGCTGCTTTACCAGGTATTAAAGCTACTATTGTAGATCGATACTACGGCACAGCTTCGTCAGCACCAGCTGCCGTATATGGCCGACTTCTACGCACAACGCAGGCCCATTTGACCAAACTGCGAAAAGAAAAAACGGGGGCACATAACGTACTACAGAGGGATTTAGAAGAAGTTCTTTCAAAGTTGAAGGAGTTCCCAAGCACATTGAACCTACAAGACCAGGCCCTGTTTGCGCTTGGATACTACCATCAGCGTGTAAAAGGCTGGGGTTCTGCCGGCAAGTGTAGGTTGGAAGCCACTGCTTCACAAATAACTCAAGGTGAGGAGGGTTTAACTGATGAGCATGAAGGTTTATCTTGATCCATTGAAAAGACATGATTTTGTCTTTGCTTTCGACGTGAAGGACGGAAATCCGAATGGCGATCCAGACGCTGGCAACCTGCCCCGTGTAGACCCAGAAACAATGCAAGGTTTGGTAACAGACGGATGCTTAAAGAGAAAGGTACGCGATTGGGTAAACTTGACGCGGGAAACAGAAGACCGAATGAAGATTTATGTTGAGCATCGTGGCATTCTAAACAAACAGCATGAACGCGCTTACACTGCGTTAGGTAAAAAATCGACAGGGACCAAACAAGACCGTGATACCATAAACGAAGCCAGAGAGTGGATGTGCGCCAATTTCTTTGACGTTCGCGCCTTTGGCGCTGTTATGACCACGGGTGTTAATTGTGGCCAAGTGCAAGGGCCGCTACAACTCACATTTGCCCGCTCGGTGGATCCTATTATCCCGCTAGACCTTTCTATAACTAGAGTTGCTGTGACCCGCCCGGAGGATGCAGAAGTAAGTGAAGAAGGAGAAGGTGGAAAGGTCACGGAAATGGGTCGCAAAGCAATTGTACCTTATGGACTCTATGTCGGTTATGGTTTCTTTAGTCCCTTTTTTGCCAAAGATACCGGCATGAACGCAGAAGATTTAGCAGTGTTTTGGGAAGCATTGCAGCACATGTGGGAGATAGATCGTTCTGCTAGCCGTGGATTTATGTCCTGCCGTGGCCTTTACGTTTTTACCCATGGAAAGGCAGTAGGAAATGCACCGGCCCATGAATTATTTGAGCGCGTCAATATCAAACGAATACCAGATACACCGCCTCGCCAGTTCAATGACTATCAAGTCAAGGTGAATGAATCCAATTTGCCCGAAGGAGTAACCCTCACAAGGTTGGTGGGGTAAGTGGATACCGGTGATCTAGAACCCGTCATGTTATCGGCTCTGGAGCATTATAGCTATTGCCCGCGGCAGTGTGCTTTGATACATTGTGAACAAGTCTTTGATGATAATGTGTATACACTTCGTGGTCATGCAGTGCATAAGAGGGTACATGAGATTGATACGGTGTTTATGGAAGGTGGACGGATAGAGTACTCGCTACCACTTTGGAGTGAACAACTAGGGCTTATTGGGCAAGCTGATGTAGTAGAATTCCATGACGATATACCTTACCCGATAGAATACAAATACGGCAAGTATCGTAAAAGACAAGTGGAGCATGCAGCGCTGCAACTCTGTGGGCAGGCCATGTGCTTAGAAGAAATGATGGGTGTTAATGTGCGTAAGGGGGCGATTTATTACCACAGCTCGCGACGCAGATACGAAATCCAATTTACATTCGAATTACAGGATAGAGTACGGAAGGTAGTAAAGGCCATTAGAGCGATGGTTAGCGAAGGAGTAATGCCTTTGCCACCTAACGATGAGCGTTGTACGCACTGTTCGTTAAGCGCGAGCTGTATGCCAGCTGCTATTGGGGACGGGTCCAAAGCCCGTTCCCTTGTTGGCGTTCTTTTCCTGAATGAGTATGATGAGGATTGATAATCATGGAACAACTAGCCAACACATTATACGTTATGACACCCGGGGCATATGTTCGGCTAGATCACGAGACAGTGAAAGTCGAAGTAGAACGTACAACTCAGATTCAGGTTCCACTTCATCATCTAGGAGGCATCATTTGCTGCGGTAATGTCCTTGTAAGTCCCGGAGTGATTCACAAGTGTGCTGAGGACGGACGCTTTATTGTGATGTTGGATAGTATTGGCCGATTTAAGGCCAGAGTAGTGGGTCCAACATCAGGGAATGTATTGCTACGTTGTGCTCAGCACGAAGCTTTACATGATAAAGAACAAACGGCTTCTATAGCCCGCAACATTGTTGCCGGGAAGATTAAAAATACCCGTACAGTCTTGTTAAGAGGAGCGCGAGAAACAAAAGACATAGCAGATCAAACTGCTCTAAGAAAAGCTGCCGCACGCTTAGGACAAGCTGTAACCGCACTTGACCAACAAAACAATTTGGATGTTATTCGGGGAATAGAGGGTGAGGCGGCCCGAACCTACTTTTCGGCCATTGAGTACCTAATACTGGTGGATAGAGATATATTTCGTCCCAACGGACGAACCCGCCGGCCTCCCCGCGACTATCTAAACGCGCTCTTGTCATTTTTATATGCCCTAATTTTAAGTGATTGTGTTGCTGCAGCAGAGGGAGTGGGTTTAGATCCCCAAGTAGGATTTTTACATGCCATTCGTTCCGGTCGTCCTGCTTTGGCATTAGACCTGATGGAAGAATTTCGAGTCTTATTGGGAGACAGAGTGGCAATTACTCTCATCAACAGACGTCAAATAACACCGCAACATTTTGAAGAAAAGCCTGGAGGATCAGTATACTTAAACGATCCTGGCCGTCGCAAGGTAGCTGTAGCTTATCAAAAACGGAAACAAGAGAAGATAACCCACCCTTTATTGGAACATTCGAAACCCATCGCATTGATTCCGCATATTCAAGCGCGCCTACTGGCACGCACTTTTCGGGGAGATTTGGAGCAGTATCCCCCCTTTATCTACCGGTAGGAGGTAATACGGTGGAGATTCTAGTTTCTTACGATGTTTCCACAGAAACAGCTGAAGGTAGAAGACGCCTGCGAAAGGTTGCCCAGATATGCAAGGACTACGGCCAACGAGTGCAAAAATCGGTATTTGAATGTACAGTTAGCCCAACTCAGTGTGAACGTCTTCGGCAATATCTTCTGGACAATATTGACAAGAGTGAGGACAGCCTTCGCATTTATATACTGCGTGAACCAAGAGACAAGTATATTGAATCATATGGCATTGATCAACGAATCGACTTCAATGATCCGTTAGTTCTGTAGTGCGGACCAGCAGTGATCACAAATTAACGGGGGGATCGCGATGCAGCCAGATCAAGGGTCGCACCGGATTTTCAGAAATAAAGCATTGGTAAACTGCTGTAATAATATCGATTCGCGCAAATGTGCTCTCAAGAATAGTCATACCAACGACTAGCGCGAATGGAGTAGCACCCAGCTTCACCGCTGGGTGAGGATTGAAACAGCCCCACCTCAAACCAGGTCATGGCCCTTCCTGTAGCACCCAGCTTCACCGCTGGGTGAGGATTGAAACGCCTATCACGAAACCTTACAGGCTATTCGGGACCTGTAGCACCCAGCTTCACCGCTGGGTGAGGATTGAAACTCTGCACCACATAGGGATTAAATATATCAGGGACTAGTAGCACCCAGCTTCACCGCTGGGTGAGGATTGAAACCATTTTTAGCATGTCTTACTCTAAATTTGCCATGCGTAGCACCCAGCTTCACCGCTGGGTGAGGATTGAAACTTCCGAGAACATATCGTAAATAATGCCCTCAGCGTAGCACCCAGCTTCACCGCTGGGTGAGGATTGAAACGCAAGAGATTATTGACCAAATAAATACAATAGTTGTAGCACCCAGCTTCACCGCTGGGTGAGGATTGAAACCCATAAAATATCTAACGGATCCTTCTCAGTTATCGTAGCACCCAGCTTCACCGCTGGGTGAGGATTGAAACTGATATAAGTTGGTTAAATAATTCTTGGTCGGACGTAGCACCCAGCTTCACCGCTGGGTGAGGATTGAAACCCACCTGATGCTAGCTGTGCTTCTAGCTGGCTTTGTAGCACCCAGCTTCACCGCTGGGTGAGGATTGAAACTCAAGAAGAGAGGTACTGCACTTGGTGACAGGGGTAGCACCCAGCTTCAC
>DURJ01000050.1 GCA_012837285.1 Bacillota bacterium | reverse complement strand
TCAAGTATATCTTTTGGTTTTCCAGGTAATAATGATGTCAGGTAAGGTTTCACTTCTCCCCCATGAGTTCTTTTCTCCGGTTTCTCCTCTCCCAAATGGCGGCCCTCCCCGGCCGCCATTACTTTTTTTACAAAGGAGCTGATTCCGTGCCCTATACTTTTTCCGCTTCCATTAGAACGGACTTAGCCTTAGAGGCTCACGAAGCGTTGCATCAAAAAGATCCCCAGCAAAGAGTGCCCGGTGTCGACACGCTAACCCGCTCTACACCTAATACTAAGGTGACCAAAGTCAAGATTACCAGCGCTGACGGTGCCCAGAGCTTAGGTAAGCCGCCGGGCACATACATCACCATTGAAGCCCCCACCTTGCGGCTCGGCGGTCATGTTATTGCCGACGAAGTAGCCCAGGTCCTAACTGAAGAGCTATCGGCCCTGGCCAACTTATCCCAAGAAGCTACCATACTCGTAATAGGCCTGGGTAACTGGAATGCCACACCAGATGCGTTGGGGCCACGGGTAGTGGATAATCTGATGGTAACGCGACACCTGTTCGAGTACGCCCCGCAGGAACTAAGAGGAGGTCTGCGTTCTGTAGCTGCTTTGGCCCCTGGAGTGCTGGGGTTGACCGGTATTGAGACTGAAGAAATAGTGCGCGGTGTTGTTCAGCATATTCATCCTGACCTGGTAATAGCGGTGGACGCACTGGCCTCCCGCAGCCTGCATCGGGTCAGCACCACTGTCCAACTGGCCGACAGCGGGATTCATCCCGGCTCCGGTGTAGGTAACAAGCGCCTGGGGCTGACAGAAGAAGCATTGGGTACCCGCGTTATTGCCATTGGAGTGCCCACTGTAATCCACGCTTCCACTTTGGCTGGAGATGCGCTGGAACTATTCTCTCAGGCCCTGGTAAGGCACAATGTGGTCAGCCCCACTGAACTAGAATCTGCCCTGCCGGCTCAAAACCAGACTGATCTGTTGGAACAACTCTTACCGGCGCGCTGGGAAGATCTGTTCGTTACCCCCAAGGAAATCGACGCCCTTATCGCTGACATGGCCCGTATAATAGCCGGTGGGCTCAATGCAGCCCTGCACCCCGGCATCGGTTCCGGTGCAGGCGAACATTATCTCCAATAGATCACTCCACCGCTATCAGATAGTAATAGAGAGGCTGTCCGCCCACATGTAACTCCACGTCGCAGTCCGAAAACCGTTCCCTGACCGCAGCCACTAAGGACTCGGCTTCTTCCTCCGTGGTCTTTTCCCCACTGAAAAGAGTAATCAGCTCACTTGCCGGCTGCACCATTTGATCCAGAATTTCAAGGGATACCTCGCTTACTTCTTTTCCAACTACTTCCAGTTTCCCGTTAACTAACCCCATTATGTTCCCGGCCGCGATATCCTGCCCATTAATGCGCGTGGACCGGATGGCATAGGTTACTTCACCGGTGATCACTTTGTCAGCGGCCGCATTCATCGCTTGGATATTGCTTTTCATATCAACATCGGGGTTAAAGGCTACCATGGCTCCGATCCCTTGAGCTATACTCCTGGTCGGGATAACTTCCACTTTTCCATCAGCCAGCTTCTGCGCCTGTTGGGCGGCTAAAACAACATTCTTGTTGTTCGGTAGTACCAACACACTGGCCGCCGGTACCCTGGCAATAGCTTCAAGCAGTTCTTCCGTACTGGGGTTCATGGTTTGGCCGCCACTAACCACCACATCCACACCCAGTCCTTCAAAAATAGACTTGATACCTGAGCCCAGAGACACTGCTACTACACCCAAAGACTTAAGTTCTTTGGTGTCTGCTAACGAAGCCTCAAATTGAGACTTTTGCTCCTGCATATTATCGATCTTAATGTCATGAAGCGACCCAAAAGCTATCAGCTGTTCCAGTACTTGTCCGGGATGATTGGTGTGGATGTGCACCTTAAGAGCATTGCCGTCGCCAACTACCAGCAGGCTGTCACCCAGAGACATCAACTTCTGTTTTACCGCTTCATCAGACAGCTTCAGTCCTTTGACCAGCAGCTCCGTACAATAGCCAAAAGCCAAATCTGAAGTAACAGCCGATTCGGATGTCTCCGGTACTGTTGCCAGTTCGGCACCGGCTTTATCGACTACCACATCTTGTCCGCTCAGACTAGCCAGCGCTCCCTCGAGAATGTGCACCAACCCTTGTCCCCCGGCATCTACAACTCCGGCTTCTCGCAGCACAGGGAGCATAGAAGGCGTCCGCTCCAGAGCCGTCCGAGCTCCAGTCAGGGCGGCTGTCAGCACCGTTTCTACATCAGCCCCTCCTTGCCGCGCTGCCGCTAACGCCTCTTTGGTCGCAAATCGGGCTACGGTAAGCATGGTACCCTCCACCGGTTTCATCACGGCCCGATACGCAGTCTTAGTTGCTTCCACAAAGGCCTGTGCCACCTCTTTGGGGCCGGCCTGATCAAGGTCCGTCCAGGCAATGCCAACTCCGCGGAAAAACTGTGACAGAATCACCCCGGAGTTACCCCGAGCACCCATAAGGGACCCGGTGGAAGCAGCCATAGCCACCCGTGACAAAGGGCTAGAGACACTTTCGGCTTCCCGTAAGGCCGCTGTAAGGGTAAGATACATGTTGGTGCCGGTATCCCCGTCGGGTACGGGAAACACATTTAAAGCATTGACTCGGTCTTTGTTTCTCTCCAAGACCGCTGTCGCCCCGCGGAGCATGTTCTGCAGCATTGTTCCGTTAATTTCTTTTACAGCCACTGTTACTACACCCCCGTACGGGCTATGTCTGCTTGTACCCCTTGGACATGAACGTCGACTCGGTTCACTTTCAAGCCCGTAACTTCTTCCACGGAGTATTTTACTCTTTCCATTACATTTTTCGCCACTTCAGAAATGCGGACTCCATAACTTACAATAACGTGAAGTGTAATGTACACGTTATCCTCGTTTAGTTTAACTTCAACTCCACGGCTCCAGTTTTCCTGACCTAACAGTTCTACAAAGCCATCGGTAATCCGCCGGGAAGCCATGCCCACCAAACCGTAGCCTTCCATAGCAGCTGCGCCGGCTAAAGTTGCAATTACCTCTTGGCCGATAGCGATCTTACCTAATTCAGTGCGGCTTTCGCTAAGCACAAACATGCCTCCTTCACTACCGATTCTTTGTTCACTATACCATAAGTATATCTGTTCTCGTAACTTGCCACAAGCATTTTGCCCCTAATGCTTTTACCGCGGCCTCTTGCGCGAACACAGAAGGTATGCTAGAATTCAAGAGGTTACTAGACTTGTTCGGCGGTATGATTTGGAGGTGGAAACATGAAAGTTTGTGCCATTTGTGGCAAAACGCGACAAATGGGAATGAAGGTAAGTCACTCCCATATCCGCACCAAGAGGGCCTGGAAACCCAACTTGCAGCGGGTAAAGATATCAGTTGATGGCAAAGCTCCACGGCGGGTGAACGTTTGTACCAGATGTCTGCGTTCCGGGAAAGTTGAACGGGCCTTATAAGAAGCGCACTTGTTGCGCTTTTTATTCTTGCGCTGATTTATCGTTAAAAGCTCAGAAGCAGTCTCAAACAAAAAAGGTTACCATTATTTGCCGGTAACCTCAAGTCGATAATAGACATGCTGGATATTATCATTCTCTATTTTGCTGTATATCTGGTTTATTTCTGCCAGAAGGACTTCATATAGGACAAGACGTCGGTACTGCGAATCTACCAACCGATAGCCGGTAGTTTTGCAGAGAATCCTCTCGCCCACCTTTCTTCTCTCCCTTCCTCGGCCTCACCCCCCTAAAGGCGCTGTCTGTCATTCGCCGCGGTGAAATACTCGGAGCAAACCCATGAGGATGGTACCGACGAACTTAGGCACTTTAATAACATGAATACGCACATTTTCCCCTCCTATCGCCAAATTTTGGGTGCATGGTAGTCCCGGGCCTAGATAGACCTAACATACAAGTACCCGCCCAAAGCAACAAGTGTAAGTCCCAACAGCATGCTCCAAGCCCATGGAGGGATGGCCAGGGCAAAAATAATAGCCCCGCCGGCAGCAACAATTCCTCCCACACTCCTCCGCCAAAAGCGTGCTCGGTGCCTCACCTCCTATCACCTCCTCTGGTACTAGCACCTGCTGCGATTTGCTTCATTATATTCTACTCAGCTTGATTTGGCTCCTGATAGTCAAACAAAAGCCCGGCCTTCTAGCCGGGCTTTTGGTCGTGGTGGTAATGGAAAACTAGCAGCACTCCTTTTTTAACCTGAATAACCCCTTCCGGGCCGGCCAGCTCGTTGCTGATGCCCACTACGGCGAAAGGATCTAGATAGGCGTCCGTCAGCGGGTACTTAAAGCCGATTTCAGTTACTCCTTCGGCCGGTCCCTGGAAAGGAAAAACCGACACTAATTCTCCTTTGGTTCCTCGAATAACCAACCTTTCAGTTACTGCATAAACAGCTAAGGTCGGGGTGACAGCTTTGACCGGAATATTTTTCTTCGCCAAGCCAGCCAACAGAATCAAATTGGCCAACGTATGATCAATCCGCCCGCCAACAGCCCCTAGAAATGTAATGTCATTGGCTCCGTGCTGGAGGGCGTAACGCACAGCCAGCTCTGTGTCGGTCTCATCTTTTTCCCGTTGGACCCGAACGAACTCACTGCCGCACTCCGCCAGCCGAGAAGCTACCTCCGGGCTTAGGGAGTCAAAATCGCCTACCACCGCGTGGGGAACAAAGCCCAACTCCAGCATAGCTGCAGCTCCACCGTCGGCAGCTACCAGTAAATCGGCCTTATTCATGTGGGGACATAAAGAGTGATCCACCTGGCCTGCGGCCGCCACTACAACTGCCCTCATTGTAAAGCACCTGCCCCGGCCTGTCTAATAGACGTTATGGCTGCTCTTATGTCTGGGCAACCAAAAATGGCCGACCCAGCCACCAACACATTGGCCCCTGCCGATACCACCGTAGCAGCTGTCTTGCGGTCAATGCCACCGTCCACTTCCAGCGCCACATCCAGCCCGCGCCTTCTTATTTCTTCGGCCACTTGTTCTATCTTTGGCACAACTGCCGGAATAAATTCCTGTCCGCCGAAACCCGGATTTACTGTCATCAACAGCACCATACCTACTAAATCCAAAACATGGGCCAGCGTATGAGCAGAAGTAGCCGGGTTCAAGGCTACAGCCGGGGTTTTGCCTAATTCCAGTATTCGGGTAATGGTCCGATGAAGATGCAAACAAGCTTCAACATGGACACAAATAATATCGGCTCCGGCAGCAGCAAAATCCTCCAGGTACCGATCGGCTTCACTGATCATAAGGTGTACGTCCAAAGGCAGATCTGTGTGCTTTCGTACCGCCGCCACTACTTGTGGTCCAAAGGTGATATTAGGTACGAAATGTCCGTCCATAACATCCAAGTGTAATAGGTCGGCTCCGGCTTCTTTGGCTCGGGCAACCTCTGCCCCCAGCGCGGAAAAATCCGCCGCCAGAAGCGACGGTGCAACCTTCACCATTACCATTTCCTCCTTAACTGGCGCAACTCCCCGGCCATTGTTAAATATGATTCAAATCTTACCGGCATCACCTGCCCGGCAGCCACTGCAGCCCGAACAGCACAATCTGGCTCGGTCTCGTGACGGCAATCGGCAAAACGGCAATTTAGAGCTATGGCTCCTAATTCGGGAAAAAGGTAGACTAGCTCCTCCGGCTCAACGTCTGGTAAGCTCAAGGTACTAAAACCCGGCGTATCAGCTACCCAGCCACCTACAGCCAGCGGCAGTAACTCCACTTGGCGGGTAGTGTGGCGACCGCGCTGAGTTCGCGGGCTAACCTTACCGGTAGCTAGCTTCAGTCCTGGTTCCAGGGCGTTCAGCAAGCTTGACTTGCCCACCCCAGACTGTCCGGCTAAAACGGTGATGCAGTCACAGAATTCCTCTTTGATGGAGGCCACGTTGGTCATAGTTTTAGTGCTTACACTATAAACACGATAGCCGGCCAGTTGATAAGGCACCAGCAGTTCTTCGTCCTGACCGGGTCGCTCAAGCAGATCGACCTTGTTCAGGCACACTACAATCTCTAACCTAGCCGCTTCTGCTTGAACCAAAATACGATCTATGAGCATATAGTTGGGCGGTGGCAGATCCACAGAGAATATTACCACTAACTTGTTCGTATTGGCTACCGGAGGACGCAACAAGCGGCTCTGCCGTGGCAACACCTGGTCAATTACTCCGTCGGTCAGTTCCGTGGTGGTAAATGCTACTCGCTCACCGACCAAAATTTCTTCTCGCTTTTTCAGGGTGCCCTTAACTGTGCAACGATAAGTCTCTCCGTTAGCGGCTACAAAAAAGAAACCTCCCAGGGCTCGAGTAACCAGCCCTTGTTTACGTTCCACTGCCGGCACTGACAGGAAACTCCTTCCATGTATCTCCGTCAAGATCTACCCGCACCTTGTTCTGAGGCCTAGCCTTAAGTGACAAGCTTACCTTCTTACCGGGGGCAAGCCGCTCCTGGAAAACGCGCTGCTCGTTTTCGGCGCTAACCACCCAGACTTCAACCAGTTGTTGGGGCGGTCCGTCGGGGACAGTTACATTCAACGTAAAAGTCACCAATTCGGCCTCAGCCAGTGGTCCCTGGCTTACAATTAAACTGATGCTATCTCCCTCCTGAACTGTAGTTCCCAGCGGCGGATCAGTACGCACGACTTTGCCCACACCATAGATGTTGCTTGGTTCTTCGCTAATACCACCAAGTTCCAGGCCTGAGGCAGTTAACTCGCTCTGAGCCACTGCCAAATCTTTCCCGGCTAGGTCCGGTACCACCACCGGTTGTGGCGGTGGGCCCAATGAAAGAACTAACGCTACCTTGGTCCCGGCCGGCACTTGAGTTCTGGGGGCTGGTTCCTGGCCCAATACCAACCCAACAGGTGTAACCGGATCGTATTCTTCCCGTAATGTGCCTGCTTCCAGATTCCTTTGGGCCAATACGGCTGCGGCTCCAGCCTGGGTCTGGCCGCGAACATCAGGTACCTGGGCCAATTCACGGCCTTTGCTAACAATCAGGCCGACTTTTTCGCCGACACCGCTTTTTCTAATTGAACTCGGTTTCGGTTCCTGATCTACTACTACGCCTGCTTCTTCTTCGC
>DURJ01000049.1 GCA_012837285.1 Bacillota bacterium | reverse complement strand
TTAACGGCTATCGGCCGCAGCTATACTTTAGGACCACCGACGTTACCGGTACCATTAATCTGCCGGAGGGCGTGGAGATGGTGATGCCCGGCGACAACGTGGTGATGGACGTGGAGCTCATTACTCCTATTGCCATTGAGCAAGGACTGCGCTTTGCTATTCGCGAAGGCGGCCGTACCGTAGGCGCCGGTGTTGTGGCCGAGGTGTTTGAATAATCGAGGAGAAGGACTCTCCTCGCTCTTTTTGTGCGATTAGCTATGAGGTGGAAGGTTGCCGGATCTTCCGGGGAATTTCCACTGAGAACTGTCCGTAATGACCGGGGTTAGGCATCGCCTTAAACAACGTTGGTCCCACAGCCTTACCCCGGCCGGTAATCGGGCGAAAGGGAGGATAAACATGGCTCAACAAAAAATACGCATTCGCCTGAAAGCGTATGACCACAAAGTAGTGGATCAATCATCGCAGAAGATCGTCGAGACGGCGAAACGTACCGGCGCTTTAGTTTCCGGGCCGATTCCGCTGCCGACAGACAAAAGCATTTATACTATTTTACGGGCGCCGCACAAGTATAAAGATGCGCGGGAGCAATTTGAAATGCGGGTGCACAAGCGTCTCATCGATATCTTAGAGCCCACCCCGAAGACTATAGACGCCCTCATGCGCCTGGACCTTCCCGCCGGCATTGATATTGAGATCAAGCAGAAGTAGGGAAGGGAGGAGCAAACGAGCATGAAAGGCATATTGGGCAAGAAGCTGGGCATGATGCAAGTGCCCCTGGAAGACGGCACAGTTGTACCGGTGACTGTTATCCAGGCTGGCCCTTGCACAGTGGTGCAGAAAAAAACTGAGGCCACCGATGGTTACGCTGCCCTGCAGCTAGGCTTCGAGCCTGTGATAGCGACCAGAATAACAAAGCCGCTTCGGGGTCACTTTGATAAGAAGCGGGTGCAACCGGCCAGACACTTGCGCGAATTTAAGTTTTCCGATTCCGATTCCTTCGCTGTGGGGCAGGAGATTAAAGTTGATATCTTTGCTCCAGGAGAGCGAGTGCATGTAACCGGAATGTCGAAAGGCAAAGGTTTTGCCGGTGCTATTAAACGTTGGGGTGCACGCCGCGGTCCTATGGCGCACGGATCTAAATTCCACCGTTCCCCGGGTACTTTAGCCGCGCCCCGTTCCGGTAGCCGTGTTTTCCCGGGGCGGAAATTGCCTGGACGCATGGGTCATGACCGGGTAACTGTGAGAAACTTAGAAGTGGTTCGTGTCGACCCCGAACGTAACTTATTGTTGGTAAAAGGTGCAGTTCCAGGAACACGTGGCCGGCTGGTTATGGTGCGGTCGGCCGGACGCTAGCCCACGGAGAAAGGAGGATCCAACATGCCAACTATACCGGTATTTAACCTGGACGGCGAGACTGTCGGTGAGATTACTCTTTCCGAAGCCGTCTTTGGCGTACCTATGAATGCTGGTCTGTTGCACCAGAGCGTAGTACGGCACCAGGCCAACCAACGCCTGGGAACTGCCAGTACCAAGACCAGATCCGAAGTCTCCGGGGGCGGCAGAAAACCATGGCGTCAAAAAGGGACTGGTAGGGCCAGAGTCGGTAGCATTCGCTCACCGCTGTGGCGCCACGGCGGCATAATTTTTGGGCCGACACCAAGGAGTTTTGCCCAGCAGATGCCGCGCAAAATGCGTCGCTTAGCGGTGAAGGTGGCGCTTTCGGATAAGGTTCGTCAGGGAAAGTTCGTGGTCCTAGAGGACTTAGACCTGCCTGCAGCCAAGACCAAGGAAATGGTCAAGGTGCTGGCTAATCTTGACGCCAAGAAGGCGCTAATCGTTACGGCCGGGCGGGACGATCAAGTGCAGCGCTCAGCCCGTAATATTCCGGAGGTAGAGACGCTGGAGGCGGTGGCTCTGAATGTCTATGATATCCTGAGGCACGACCGCTTGATTATTACCCGAGATGCCGTGGCCCGGGTGGAGGAGGTGCTCGGCTAATGGAAGCGCGGGAAGTTCTTAGGAAGCCGGTGATCACTGAGAAAGCCATGATTCTGATGGAAGAAGGAAAGTACACGTTCGAGGTGCATCCGGCAGCGACTAAGGTGGATATCAAGAATGCGGTGGAAGAAATCTTCAAAGTTAAAGTAACCAAGGTAGTTACCCTCAAGGCACCCGGGAAAATGAGACGTATGGGCCGCAGTGTCGGGCGGACCTCAGACCGGAAAAAGGCCGTTGTTACCCTAGCCAAGGGTCAACGGATCCCGTTCTTTGAAGGTGCCTAAATACGCGGAAAGGAGGGGTAGCTGTGTCTATTAAAATCTATAAACCCACTTCCCCAGGCCGCCGCTTTGTGACCGGGAGCACCTTCGAGGAGATCACAAAGAAGCAGCCGGAGAAGCAGCTGCTTAGGCCGCTGAAGAAACATGGTGGCCGCAACAACCAAGGCCGAATTACAGTGCGCCACCAGGGCGGCGGACACAAACGACGCTTTCGGGAAGTAGATTTCAAACGCAATAAAGATGGTATTCCGGCCAAAGTGGCCGCGATTGAATATGATCCCAACCGGTCAGCGCGTATAGCCCTGCTCTATTATGTCGACGGCGAGAAGCGCTATATTCTGGCTCCAGTGGGCCTGGCGGTGGGTGATGATGTGATGTCTGGCCCGCAGGCCGATATAAAACCGGGCAATGCTCTGCCGCTGAGCCATATTCCCGTGGGCACTACCGTGCATAACGTAGAGCTTGTTCCTGGGCGCGGAGCCAAAATTGTACGCTCGGCCGGAGCGGCAGCTCAGTTGCTGGCTCGTGAAGGCCGAATGGCTACACTCCGTCTGCCGTCAGGCGAGACGCGGATGGTGTTGGCG
The DNA here is from genome assembly GCA_012837285.1 of Bacillota bacterium. Taxonomy (NCBI): domain Bacteria; kingdom Bacillati; phylum Bacillota; species Bacillota bacterium. The sequence continues at coordinate 24,003 of DURJ01000049.1, read as the reverse complement.
GCCTGCAAAGCCACTGTGGGTCAGGTTGGGAACGTGGAGCACGAAAACACCACCGTGGGCAAGGCCGGTCGGAGCCGGTGGCTGGGCAAACGACCGTCGGTACGCGGTGTTGTGATGAACCCGGTGGACCACCCGCATGGCGGCGGTGAAGGCCGCGCTCCTGTGGGTCGTAAGGTTCAGATGACTCCTTGGGGCAAACCGGCTCGAGGTGTCAAGACTAGGAAGAAGAACAAGGAATCGGATCGACTGATTATTAAGAGACGCAAGTAAGCGGGAAGGAGGTTAGGTTATGTCACGCTCAACCAAGAAAGGCCCCTATATTCATCCTAGCCTCATGGATAAGATCAAGGCGCTCAATGAGAAACGGGAAAAGCGTGTCATCAAGACATGGTCTCGTGACTCTACCATTTTTCCTGAGATGGTAGGGCACACCATTGCTGTGCATGACGGCAGAAAACATGTCCCAGTATATATCAGCGAAGATATGGTTGGCCACAAACTGGGCGAGTTTGCGCCGACCCGCTTCTTCAGAGGCCACGGTTCTCATACCGAAAGGTCCACGGCGCTGAAGTAGAGGAGGGCAGAATATGGAAGCGAAAGCAGTTGCTCGCTATGTGCGTATTGCCCCACGGAAAGCGCGCGTGGTTATGGATCTTATCCGTGGCAAGAGTGTGCAGGAGGCTATGGGGATTCTGCGGTTTATGCCTAAGCGAGGTTCACGCCTGATAGAGAAAGTGTTAACATCAGCCGTGGCTAATGCACAAAACAACCTTGATCTTGATCCGTCGGAGCTATACGTGGTGCGAGCTTATGTAGATGAAGGGCCGACGCTAAAACGCTATCGCCCCCGACGCATGGGGCAGGCATTCCCGATTTTAAAGCGCACCAGTCATATAACCGTTGTGGTCGGCGAAAAGTAAGGAGGGATAGTGCGTGGGACAAAAAGTCAATCCCCATGGCTTGCGCCTCGGGATAATTAAGAACTGGGAAGCACGTTGGTTTGCCGATCGCGATTTCGCCGACCTGCTGCTCGAGGATGTCAAGATTAGGGATTACATTAAAGAAAAGACTCGTCAAGCAGGTGTGTCTGGTATTGAAATAGAGCGGGTGGCTAAACGCGTTCAGCTGACAGTTCATACGGCTAAGCCGGGGATGGTTATCGGACGCGGTGGTTCCGGGGTGGAGGCTCTGAGAAAAGAGCTGGAAGAGTTGACTGGCCGACAAGTTCATATCAATATTCAAGAGATCAAGACGCCGGAGATCGATGCTCAGTTAGTGGCGGAGGGAATTGCCGGCCAGCTAGAGCGGCGGACCTCGTATCGGCGGGCCATGAAGCAGGCCATTCAGCGAGCTATGCGGGCCGGGGCCAAGGGTGTGAAGGTAATAGTCAGCGGTCGTCTCGGCGGCGCAGAAATAGCCCGGACAGAAGGCTATCGCGAAGGAACAGTACCGCTCCAGACTTTGAGAGCAGATATCGATTACGGCTTTGCCGAAGCCCGTACCACCTACGGGCGGATCGGGGTTAAAGTTTGGGTTTATAAAGGTGAAGTTTTGCCGGAAGCGAAAGCGGAAGGCAAGCAGAAAGAGGCGGCCGGCGAAGGAGGCAAGTAATATGCTAATGCCTAAAAGAGTTAGATACCGTAAGCAACACCGGCCCAAACCAAGCGGAGTAGCTACGCGGGGTACGGAGGTAGTCTTCGGCGATTACGGGCTGGCAGCCCTGGAGTCCGGTTGGATTACTCAGCGCCAGATAGAGGCGGCTCGTATTGCCCTGACTCGTTATATCAAGCGCGGCGGGCGGGTGTGGATCAAGGTTTTTCCCGATCGGCCCATTACGGCTAAGCCTGCTGAGACTCGGATGGGGAGCGGTAAAGGCACCCCGGAGTACTGGGTGGCTGTGGCTAAGCCGGGACGCATTCTGTTTGAACTGGCCGGTGTTAACGAAGAAGTAGCGCGCGAGGCTATGCGCCTGGCAGCGCAAAAGCTTCCTATTAAGACGCGCTTTGTTAAGCGCCTGGAGGTAGGTGGTGAGGCCGGTGAAAGCTAAAGAACTAAGGGAGCTCACCGATAACGAGTTGCAGGAAAAACTATCCAACTTCAAGGAGGAGCTCTTTAACCTCAGGTTTCAACTGGCCACAAGGCAATTGGATAACCCGATGCGCCTGCGGGAAGTGAGGAAATCCATTGCTAGGATCAAGACCGTTCTACATGAACGAGAATTGGCTAAGGCCTAAGGAAGGAGGCCAAGAGCTTGGATAAGGATAAGCGAGGGCAACGCAAGACCCGCCAAGGTATAGTAGTTAGCGATAAAATGGACAAAACAGTGGTAGTGGAAGTCAGCCGGACCGTCAAAGATCCGCTGTACAAACGCTACATTCGGCAAACAAAACGTTTCAAGGCTCATGATCCCGAGAACGCTTGTCATGTGGGTGATCGGGTGCGCATAGGTGCTACGCGGCCCCTGTCCAAAGAGAAAAGATGGCGCGTGGTGGATATCATCGAAAAAGCCCGCTAAGGCACCCTTGGCGAAAGGGGGACAGAACACATGATCCAGGTTCAGACCAGGCTTAATGTCGCTGACAATACAGGGGCCAAAGAGCTTATGTGCATCCGAGTGCTGGGTGGCTCCAGGCGGCGGTATGCCAATGTGGGCGACATTATTGTTTGCAGCGTTAAACAAGCAACACCCGGTGGCGTTGTTAAAAAAGGCGACCTTGTTAGAGCAGTGGTTGTCCGGACCAAAAAAGGCGTACGGCGCCCCGACGGTTCTTATATCCGGTTCGACGAAAATGCTGCTGTTATCATTAAAGAAGATAAGGAGCCCAGGGGGACCCGTATTTTTGGTCCAGTGGCTCGCGAGCTTAGGGAGAAAGAGTTCATGAAGATAATTTCGTTGGCCCCGGAAGTGCTGTAGGGGGAAGGAGGCGTTTTGATTGCGGCCTAAGGTACACGTCAGGAAAGGCGATACAGTGCTGGTAATTGCCGGCAAGGATCGCGGCAAAAAAGGTAAGGTACTTCGCGTCTTCCCCGCCAAAGGTACAGTTTTGGTCGAGGGTGCTAATATTGTTAAGAAGCATATGCGCCCCACGCCCGAGCTACAGCAGGGCGGTATCATCAGCCGCGAGGCTCCGCTTCACGCCAGCAACGTGCAGCTTATATGCAGCCGCTGCGGCAAACCGGCCCGGACAGGGAAGAAATTCCTCGCTGACGGGCGCGGCGTGCGTTATTGCCGCCAATGCGGCGAGACGCTGGATAAATAAGCGGAGAAGGGAGGTAGCGGGCCTGTGGACCTGAAGGAAAAGTACGAACAAGAAGTAGTCCCGGCGCTGATGCAGCGTTTTGGCTATGGGAATGTGATGCAGGTGCCCAAATTAGAGAAGGTAAATGTTAACATGGGTGTGGGCGACGCCCTGCAGGATGCCAAGCTGCTGGATGCGGCGGTAGAAGATATGACCACCATCACCGGGCAAAAGCCGGTGGTCACCCGGGCCAAGAAGTCTATAGCTAATTTCAAGGTCCGAGCGGGAGCAGCCATCGGCTGCAAGGTGACGCTTAGGGGAGAGCGGATGTACGATTTTCTCCAGAAACTGTTCAACGTAGCCTTACCGCGGGTGCGGGATTTTCGCGGAGTCTCACCGAATGGTTTTGACGGCCGTGGCAACTACTCATTGGGTATTAAGGAACAACTCATTTTCCCAGAAATCGACTACGACCAAGTGGCCAAAGTGAGAGGTATGGATATCAATATTGTTACCACAGCTAGAACAGACGAGGAAGCCCGCGAGTTATTAAAGCTTTTGGGTATGCCGTTGCGCGAGAGCTAAACAAAGGAGGGATAAGGTAATGGCAAAGAAGAGCCAGATCGAAAAGTGGAAGCGTGAGCCGAAGTATAAGGTGCGCCGCCACAACCGGTGCCGCATTTGCGGTCGTCCCCATGCCTACCTCCGAAAGTTCGGGATCTGCCGTATTTGTTTCCGCGAACGGGCCTACCGCGGCGAGATCCCCGGGATAAGGAAAGCCAGCTGGTAAGGCCAGAAGGGAGGCTAGAAAGGTGAGCATGACGGACCCTATTGCTGACATGCTGACCCGGATCAGAAATGCGAATATTGCCCGGCACGAGATGGTAGAGATTCCTGGATCGCACATGAAGTGGTCCATGGCTGAAATCTTGAAGACAGAGGGCTTTGTTCGTGACTGTGAATTCATTGAGGACAACAAGCAGGGGATCATCAAGATCTACCTTAAGTACGGGCCGAATAAAGAGCGTGTTCTTACCGGTCTCAAACGTATTAGCAGGCCTGGGCTCAGAGTATACGTGGGCCGGCAGGATATACCTAAAGTTCTCCGGGGACTTGGTATCGCCATTTTGTCTACGCCTAAGGGCGTCATGAGTGACAAGCAGGCCCGGCGTGAGGGTGTGGGCGGCGAAGTCCTCTGCTACGTGTGGTAGTGAGGGGGAGTTGGAATGTCTAGAATTGGAAAAAAGCCGATTAAGGTGCCGGCCGGGGTGGAGATAGCCGTCGACGGTAGCACCGTACGGGTTAAGGGGCCTAAAGGCGAACTGGTGCGGAACCTACACCCTGAGATGACTATTAACCGTGAAGACAATGTAATTTATATCCAGCGTCCATCGGATTCTTCTTCACACCGGGCCTTGCACGGGCTGACCCGTTCTCTGGTGGCTAACATGGTGCAGGGTGTGACAGAAGGTTACAGCAAAACCTTGGAGATCAGGGGAGTTGGTTATCGGGCAGCCCTGCAGGGACGTAAGCTGGTAATGCAGCTTGGCTACTCCCATCCGGTGGAAATAGACGCCCCCCAGGGAGTGGACTTTGAGGTACCGGCCCCTAACAAGATCATTATCCGTGGAATCGATAAACAAATGGTAGGCGAGATTGCTGCTCGCATCCGACAGCAGCGTCCGCCGGAGCCGTATAACGACAAGGGTGTTCACTACGAAGGCGAGCAGGTGCGCCGGAAAGCAGGTAAGACGGGCAAAGTAGCCAAGTAGTACCCGGAAAGGAGAAGTGCGCAGGTGATTAAGAAAGAAGATCGCAACAAGCGGCGCGAGCTGCGCCACCTGCGAGTGCGCAAGAAGGTAGCCGGTTCTTCAGAGCGGCCGCGCCTGGCAGTGTTTAGAAGCCTAAAGCACATCTATGCTCAAATCATCAATGACGAAACAGGGACTACCTTGGTTTCTGCTTCCAGCCTGGACCCGGAAATCAGACAGCAGGTGGCTTCGGGAGGTAACGCCGCTTCCGCGACAGTGGTAGGCGAGCTTATTGCTAAACGGGCGCTGGAGAGCGGGATCAACCAGGTGGTGTTTGACCGGGGCGGATATTTATATCACGGACGCGTGGCAGCTCTGGCTGAAGCTGCTCGAGCAGCCGGGCTAAAACTCTAGGACAAAGGAGGGAGACACAACTTGCAGAAGCGGGAGCAACCAAGACGCAGACGAGAGCGCCGGGAAGAGGGACCCATCAGTGAGTTTCAAGAAAAAGTGGTGTCCATTAACCGTGTGGCCAAGGTGGTCAAAGGTGGCCGGCGATTCAATTTCAGCGCGTTGGTGGTAGTAGGAAACAGCAAAGGCAAAGTCGGTGTGGGTTTGGGCAAGGCGGCCGAGGTGCCGGAAGCCATCCGCAAAGGCGTAGAGGACGCTAAGAAGAGCTTGGTCTCAGTGCCCCTCAGCGGTACTACCATACCGCATGAGATTATTGGCCGCTTTGGTGCCGGCCGTGTGCTGTTAAAACCAGCGGTTGAAGGTACCGGTGTCATTGCCGGCGGCGCTGTACGAGCGATTTTGGAATTGGCGGGAGTAAAGGACGTTCTCACCAAGTCGTTAGGTTCTAACAATCCCAATAACGTTGCCCGGGCCACCATGGAAGGTCTGTTGGCGCTTAAGTCTCCCCGTGAAGTTGCCAAACTCAGAGGGCTTTCGGTGGAGGAAGTTATTGGCTAGGAGGTAGGAACATGGCCAAGGTGAAAATAACCTTAGTTAGAAGCCCTATCGGCCGTCCTGCCGATCAGCGGGCGACGGTTAAGGCCTTGGGTCTGCATCGGCTTCATCAGAGTGTGATTCACGACCAGACGCCGGCCATACAGGGTATGATAGATAAAGTTCAACACTTAGTTGAGACTGAACAAGTGTAGGCGAGGAGGTGTAAGCATGGATTTGTCTTCACTGGCACCGGCTCCCGGATCCAAACGCCCCAAGCGGCGAGTAGGGCGCGGAATCGGCTCCGGCTTAGGTAAGACGTCGGGGCGCGGCCATAAGGGACAAAAGGCCCGTTCCGGCGGAGTCAAGGCTCCCGGATTCGAAGGCGGCCAGAAGCCACTACATCTGCGCCTACCTAAACGTGGTTTTTATAATCCATTTCGGGTTGAGTATCAAGTGGTAAACTTAAGTACGCTGGAAGAACGCTTTGACGCTAACGCCGAAGTCACTTTGGAGAGCCTTTGGCAGGCGGGAATTATCCGAAACATGGGCAGTAGGGTCAAGGTGCTCGGCAGCGGAGATTTGACTAAGCCTCTTATTGTGCACGCCCATGCTTTCAGCAAGGCTGCGGCCGAGAAAATCGCTGCCGCCGGCGGAAAGACTGAGGTGATCTAAGTGATTGAGGCGCTTAGGAATGCCTGGAAGATACCCGAGCTTAGGCAGCGGATCACTTTTACTTCGCTTATGTTCCTGGTGTTCAGGATCGGGAGTCATATTCCTGTACCAGGCATTGATCCGCGAATTTTAGAGGACGTATTTAGTCAGGGTAACCTGCTGGGTTTCTTGGATCTATTCTCCGGTGGCGCACTCAAACGGGTATCGGTGTTTGCGCTGGGTGTAACCCCCTATATTACGGCCTCCATTGTTACCCAACTGCTCACCATAGTGATTCCCAGTTGGGAAGAAATGGCCAAAGAAGGTGAAGAGGGCCGGAAGAAACTGGCTCAGTATACCCGCTATGCCACTGTAGTACTGGCTCTTATTCAGGCGCTCAGTATGGTGGCCTGGATGCGCAGCGCGGTTATTCGCCCCAGTTTTACCACCTACGCCGTAATTGTGTTGGCTCTCAGCGCCGGCACTGCCTTTTTGATGTGGTTGGGGGAAGAAATTACCGACAAAGGGATCGGCAACGGAGTCTCGCTGATCATATTTGCCGGTATTGTGTCCCGGCTGCCGACCGGGTTGGTGCAGGTGGCGAGCTACCTCAAAGTGGGTGCCATTGGGATCATCAATGTCGTTTTGCTGGGCTTGGCTGCCTTAGGGATTGTGGTGGCGGTAATTTATGTTCAAGAAGGCGAACGACGCATTACGGTGCAATATGCCAAGCGGGTGGTAGGGCGGCGGGTTTACGGCGGCCAAAGTACACACATACCGCTTAAGGTAAACCAAGCCGGAGTTATCCCCATCATCTTTGCCAGTTCGGTACTTCTGTTCCCGGGAACGGTGGCACAATTCGTCAACCATCCGTGGGCTCAGGCAGTGGCCGGGGCATTGCAAATGGGTAAGCCTCTTAATACCGTGTTGTACTTCGGCTTAACCATATTCTTCACTTTCTTCTATACGGCCATTACTTTTAACCCAGTGGAAGTGGCTAAGAATATGCAGAAGTATGGCGGCTTTATTCCCGGTATCCGTCCGGGGCGGCCTACTTCGGAGTATCTGAGCCGAGTATTGTATCGTATCACGGTGGTAGGAGCGTTATTCATCGCCTTGGTGGCAATCCTGCCCATTTTCATGGGAACTCTTACCGGGGTGCAGGGTCTTTCCTTTGGCGGTACCGGGGTGCTGATCGCGGTGAGCGTGGCTTTGGAGACCATGAAGCAAATCGAAGCCCATATGCTCATGCGGCACTACGAAGGATTCCTAAAGAAATAGCAACCGACCAAGGGAGGGGAAGATGATGCAACTAGTATTGCTGGGCGCACCAGGAGCCGGGAAGGGAACTCAAGGCGAGCTGTTAGAGAGGGAATTTTCTTTGGTCCGAATTGCCAGCGGTGACCTGCTCCGCTCAGCCATGGCGGCCGATACCCAGTTGGGGCGCCAAGCCAAAGGCTTTGTGGCTCAAGGAGAACTGGTACCGGATGAATTGGTGACAGAACTGGTAAAGGAACGACTCCAGGCACCGGATACAAGGCGGGGGTTTATTCTGGACGGTTTCCCCCGCACGGTGACTCAGGCTCAAAGCTTGGATGAGTTTTTGACTGCAGCCAAGCGGGGAGCGGTGACGGCATTGTATTTAGAGGTAAAAGAGGCGATCCTGCTGAAGCGTCTTACCGGACGGCGGATTTGTTCTAAATGTGGGGCCTCATTTCATTTGAGCGGCCGGCCTCCAAAACAGGAGGGCTTGTGCGATACATGCGGCGGCGAGCTGGTACAGCGGCCGGATGATACCGAAGAGGTTATCCGCCATCGACTAGAGGTCTATCGGCGGGAGACGGAGCCGGTGCTTGCCTATTACGAGGCTCGAGGACTGCTTCGGCGTGCAGACGGAAACGGAGACCTCCAAGATATTTTTGCCCGGGTTTTAGCTGCTCTGGGAGAGGATGAACCGTGATTATTCTTAAATCGCCGCGTGAGATTGATTGTATGCGAGCTGCCGGACGGCTTACGGCCCTGACTGTAGCCGCGCTTAAGAAAGCCATCTGTCCCGGCATCACCACCGGCGAACTGGATGCTGTGGCCGAGGAGTTTATTGTCCGCCATGGGGGCATACCCACTTTCAAAGGCTACCAGGGATTTCCGGCCAGCATTTGTGCTTCGATTAACAACGAGGTTGTGCACGGCATCCCCGGACTAAGAGAGGTAAAAGCTGGAGATATTATTAGTATTGATATTGGGGTCACCTATGAGGGCTACGTTGGGGACAGTGCGTTTACAGTTCCGGTTGGGGCAGTGAACGCTGACGCTTTAAGGCTTCTGCGTGTTACGGAAGAAGCGCTGTATAAGGGTATTGCCCAGGCCAAAACAGGCGGGCGCCTATCTGATATCGGCCATGCGGTGGAGAGCTATGTCAACCGGGCCGGCTTTTCTGTGGTTCGCGATTACGTGGGGCACGGTATCGGTACCAGGATGCACGAAGACCCGCTGATACCCAACTTTGGGCCCCCTGGACGAGGACCGCGCTTACAGGAAGGAATGGTTTTGGCCATCGAACCCATGGTGAATATCGGTTCTTATGAGGTAAAAGTATTAGCTAACGGTTGGACTGTAGTTACGGCCGACGGCAGCTGGTCAGCACATTTCGAGCACACGGTAGCCATTACCGCCGACGGCCCCGAGATTCTTACTCGGGTCTGAGGAGGGAAAGCGGCATGCCAGTAGACTTGGATCTAGGCCAGCTGGTTCGTTCTTGTACTGGGCGGGACCGTGGCCGCTACTACTTAGTGGTAGGCAAACACGATAACCGGCGGGTGAAACTGGTGGACGGACACCGCCGGCCGGTAAACCGACCGAAGGTAAAAAACGTAGCCCACCTGCAACGGATCGGACGGGTGGCGTACGCTGTGAGGGAATGCTTACAAAACGGTGAGCCGATTACCGACGAAATGGTGCGGGCGGCTTTGGCTGAGTTTCATTATGATCTGTCGCGGAAGGAGGGCGATTGATGGCGAAAGATAAAGGCGATTGTATCGAAGTCGATGGTACAGTCATCGAACCGCTTCCAAACGCTATGTTCCGAGTGGAGCTGGAAAACGGTCATCGGGTTTTGGCCCATGTGTCCGGTAAAATTAGAATGAACTTTATTCGCATCCTTCCCGGCGATCGAGTGCGGCTCCAGCTGTCTCTGTATGATCTTAGCCGGGGACGGATTACCTACCGGTATAAATAGAGCGGGCATGGGTCGGCTTCCACTGGAAGTCTGAGTCAAGGAGGGTTGAAGTGATGAAAGTAAGGCCTTCGGTCAAGCATATCTGTGAAAAATGTAAAATAATAAAGCGCAAGGGACGCGTGATGGTAATTTGCGAAAATCCTAAGCATAAGCAGCGCCAAGGCTAAGGAGGTGTAACCAGATGGCACGTATTGCCGGGGTAGATCTACCGCGGGATAAGCGGATAGAAGTAGCGCTAACGTACATTTACGGTATTGGGAAAAGTTCGGCCCAGCAGATCTTAGCCAAGACCGACATAAATCCTGATACCAAAGTACGGGATCTAACCGAAGAAGAGGCATCACGTCTCAGAGAAGAAATCGGTGGCAATTACAAAGTGGAAGGCGACCTTAGACGTGAGGTAGCCCTTAATATTAAACGGCTGATCGAAGTTGGAACTTACCGTGGTTTACGTCATCGCCGCGGACTGCCGGTGCGAGGCCAGCGGACGCGCACCAATGCCCGTTGCCGCAAAGGGCCGAAGAAGACCGTGGGCATTCGCAGACGATAGGATAAGGAGGGATATAAGATTATGGCTAAACGCGCATCAGGACGCGTGAGACGACGGGAAAGAAAAAACGTAGATCGAGGAATGGCCCACATCCACTCTACGTTTAACAATACTATTATAACTATCACCGACATGGGCGGTAACGTGATCTGCTGGGCTAGTTCAGGCGGCCAGGGCTTCAAGGGATCCCGGAAAAGCACGCCGTTTGCAGCCCAGATGGCAGCCGAAAAAGCAGCCAAGATAGCTACCGAACACGGCATGCGCGAGATCGAAGTTGCTGTGAAAGGGCCTGGGGCCGGGCGAGAAGCGGCTATCCGCTCCTTGCAGGCAGCGGGGCTGGAAGTAAGTCTGATCAAAGACGTCACTCCTATTCCCCATAACGGTTGCCGGCCGCCGAAACGGCGTCGGGTGTAAGATTGGAGGTATAAGGCTAAATGGCAAGGTATACAGGTGCTGTCTGCCGGCAGTGCCGTCGCGAGGGCATGAAGCTGTTCCTCAAGGGCGACCGCTGTTATAGCGGCAAATGCGCCATTGACCGGCGTGGTTATGCGCCGGGGCAACACGGTCAGCGCCGCCGGAAGATTTCGGAGTATGGCATTCAGCTGCGCGAGAAGCAAAAGGCACGGCGAATCTACGGGGTGTTGGAACGTCAGTTCCGGCGCTACTACAAAATAGCTAGCCAGGCCAAGGGTGTTACCGGTGAAGTTTTGCTGACGATGTTGGAGACGCGCTTGGACAACGTGGTTTACCGGCTGGGTTTCGCCCGCTCCCGGGCCGAAGCCAGGCAGTTGGTTCGACATGGTCATTTTGCGGTGAACGATCGTAAGGTTAGTATTCCGTCCTTTAGGTTGCGCCAGGGTGACACTGTCAGTGTCAGGGAAAGAAGCCGGGCCTTACCGCTGTTTCAGGAGCTGGCCGAGGCAGCTGCCGCTCGTACTGTGCCGGCTTGGTTAGACTCGATTCCGGCCGAACTAAAGGGCACTGTGACCAGGCTGCCTGAACGCGAGGAAATCGATGTACCAGTGGAAGAACACCTAATTGTCGAGCTCTATTCCAAGTAATGAACCTTGGTTTATCTGCCCTCGCAGAGGTAATCACTGTTTAAGGAGGGTTAAAGGTTCATGATTGAAATTGAAAAGCCGAGCATTGACATTGTGGAGCTGAGTGAAGACGATATTTACGGCCGCTTTGTCGTGGAGCCGCTGGAACGCGGATACGGCAATACCCTGGGGAATTCCCTGCGTCGGGTACTGCTGTCCTCCATACCGGGTGCTGCGGTGGTCTCGGTGAAGATTCAAGGTATTCTGCATGAACTGTCCACTATTCCTAACGTGGTGGAGGATGTACCGGAGATTATTCTTAACCTGAAAGAAGTGTCGCTTAAACTGCACAGCGACGGGCCTAGGGTGATGCGGCTGGAGGCTAGAACTGCCGGTGACGTAAATGCCGGGGACATCATCACCGACCCGGATATTGAGATTCTAAATCCCGAGCAGCATATCGCTACTTTGGACGATAACGCTGAATTGGTCCTGGAAATTACAGTAGATAAGGGACGCGGCTATCGGTCGGCCGATCGCAACAAGAAACCCGATGACCCCATCGGCATCATCCCGGTGGATTCTATCTTTTCCCCGGTGCGCAAAGTCAACTTTATGGTGGAGGACACCCGGGTAGGTCAGAGAACCGACTACGACAAGCTTACTCTGGATGTGTGGACCGACGGGACTATCTGCCCCGACGAAGCGGTAAGTCTGGCCGCTCGCATTCTTACCGAGCACCTGGCTCTTTTTACCGATCTTACTGAGACCGGTAAGGACATGGAGATCATGGTGGAACGGGAAGAAGAAGAAGAGGCCAGTGTGTTGGATATGACCATTGAAGAGCTGGATTTGTCAGTACGCTCCTACAACTGCCTCAAACGGGCAGGGGTAAACACAGTGGAGCAGCTGGTCCAAAAAACCGAAGAAGATATGATGAAAGTGCGTAATCTCGGACGCAAGTCCTTAGAGGAAGTTCAATCTAAGTTGGCCTCCTTAGGGTTATCCTTGCGTCCAAAGGATGAGTAAGAAGGAGCTCGGGCGCTCAGGCAGCCAAGACTTTGGCCGCTGCTGGGCCCAGGGTTTCCCTGAAGGAGGTAACAGCCATGGGCTATCGCAAGCTGGGACGCCTGAGAGGGCATCGCCAGGCTATGCTAAGAAATGCGCTGGTGTCGTTCTTTCGCTACGAACGCATTCAAACTACCGAAGCTAAAGCCAAAGAACTAGGACGCCTGGCGGACGAACTGATAACACTAGCTAAACGCGGCGATCTCCATGCTCGCCGGCAGGCAGCAGTGCTAGTGCCGGATAAAGAGGTGCTGAAGAAACTGTTTGATACGGTGGGACCGCGCTATAACGACCGCAGCGGAGGTTACACCCGGATCTATAAGCTCGGGCCGCGCCAGGGTGATGCAGCCCCCATGGCCATCTTGGAGCTGGCTTAAACTAGGTGGGGATCTGCCTTACCGGGCGCACGATCCCTACTTTGTTTGAGCGGGAGCAGGTGGTATTTATGGTAGCAATGTTTCAGCTAAGAAATGTGTCCCACCGGTACGACCAAAGCGAGGCGCTTCAACACATTGCCCTCAGCGATATTAATTTGTCGATTTCCCGCGGCGAATTCGTAGCCATTATCGGCCATAATGGGTCCGGCAAGTCTACCTTGGCCAAGCATCTTAATGCTCTGTTACTACCCACCGAAGGAACGGTGTTGGTCAAAGGGATGGACACTAGAGATTCCCAGCACCTGTGGACTATTCGTCAGACGGCAGGGATGGTATTTCAAAACCCGGACAATCAAATGGTGGCTACTGCGGTGGAAGAGGACGTGGCTTTCGGGCCGGAGAATTTGGGCGTGCCTGCGGCGGAGATCCGCCGGCGAGTTGAGGCCGCCCTAAAAACTGTGGGCATGTGGGAGTATCGGACAGCGGCGCCGCACCTTCTTTCCGGTGGACAAAAACAACGGGTAGCCATCGCCGGTGTGTTGGCTATGCAACCGGAAGCCTTGATTTTGGACGAACCCACCGCCATGTTAGACCCTTCCGGGCGGCGCGAAGTGATGGATACTGTGGTCCGCCTGAACCGCGATGAGGGCATTACAGTGGTACACATCACTCATTTTATGGAAGAAGCGGTATTGGCAACGAGAGTAATCGTCATGAATGACGGGCGAGTGGTTTTGGACGGCGCACCGGAAGAGGTATTTTCCCATGTGAACGAGCTCAGAGCCCTAGGTTTAGATGTGCCCCAAGTTACGGAGCTGGCCCAGCGGTTGTCTCAGCATCAGGTGACGCTGCCGTCCGGAATCTTGACGGTGGAGAGGATGGTGGCCGAGATATGTCAATTGAAGTCCAAAATGTGAGCTTTACCTACCAACCGGGCACTCCCTTTGCCACCACGGTTCTTAGCGATGTCAACACTACTATCCATGAGGGCGAGTTCGTCGGTCTGATCGGTCATACCGGCTCCGGCAAATCCACCTTGATTCAACATCTAAATGGCTTGCTGTTGCCGACAGTGGGGCGGGTGCTGGTGGATGGGACCGATACCAAAGACAAATCGGCTCGGCGGGTGATTCGCCGCAAAGTGGGGCTGGTATTTCAGTATCCGGAACATCAGCTATTTGAAGAAACAGTGGCCAAAGACGTGGCTTTTGGGCCGCAGAACCTAGGGTTAACCGCAGCCGAAATCGAGGACCGCGTGCACGACGCTTTGGTTACAGTGGGACTTCCGCCCAGCAAGTACGCTGAGCGGTCGCCTTTTGATCTGTCCGGCGGGGAGATGAGGCGGGTGGCCATTGCCGGTGTCTTGGCCATGGGCCCTAGCTACTTGGTGCTGGATGAGCCTACTGCCGGTCTGGACCCTCGCGGCCGAGACGAAATCTTAGGTCAGATCGCCGAGCTGCAGCAACAACAGAACTTGACGGTATTGTTAGTATCCCACAGTATGGAGGATGTAGCCCGCTTAGTGGACCGCTTGATTATTATGTACCAGGGGCAAATAGTGGCTACAGGCAGCACCCGCGAACTGTATCAGCAGGCGGAACAACTCAAGGAGCTGGGTCTGGGTATTCCCCAAATCACGGAGTTTATGCGCCGACTACACCATCTTTCCCCCCAGGTGCGGACCGACATTTTAACTGTGGATGAAGCGGTGCCGGAGATTTTAGCCTTTTTAAGGGGGCAAACCCATGCTTAAAGATATTACCCTGGGTCAATATGTGCCCGGGGATTCGTTGTTGCATCGGCTCGATCCACGGTCTAAGATCATCGGCTCCATGCTATACATTGTGGCCCTGTTTTTACTCAAGAGCCCAGCCGGTTATGCCGTCATGACAGTGTTTACGGCGGCGTTAGTATTGTTGTCAGCTCTGCCGCTGGGATACGTGCTGCGGGGCGTTCGTCCTGTGTTTTACATTGTTCTTTTTACCTTGGTACTGAATTTTTTCCTTACACCGGGACAAGTTGTTTGGAAGCTGGGCCCACTAAAAGCAACAGCCGAAGGCATACGGTTGGGTATATTCATGGGTTGGCGCTTATTGCTGCTGGTTCTCACCACTTCCTTGCTCACCTTAACCAGCTCACCCATTGCCCTCACCGACGGGATTGAATACCTACTGCGGCCGTTTAAACGGCTAGGGGTTCCGGCCCACGAACTAGCTATGATGATGACTATTGCCTTAAGATTTATCCCCACCTTGCTGGAAGAAACTGATAAAATCATGAAGGCTCAAATGGCTCGCGGGGCCGATTTTGAGACCGGGAACATAATTCAGCGGGCCCGAGGTATGATACCGCTGTTGGTGCCTTTGTTTGTGAGCGCGTTTCGTCGAGCTGACGAGTTGGCCACGGCCATGGAAGCCCGGTGCTATCGGGGCGGTGAAGGCCGTACCCGTCTGAAAGAACTGCAGTTTGCCGGCCGCGATTGGGTAGCCTTGGCTGCCAGCGTATTATTGTTGGCACTGGGAGTGGCGGATCGAATATTGGGCTAAGAGGTGGTCTTAGTGCGTAACATCAAGCTAACTCTGGCCTACGACGGTAGTGAGTTCGCCGGGTTCCAAGTGCAACCTGCTGTGCGCACGGTTCAGGGGGAATTGATGCAGGCGCTAGCTACGATCCTTGCCGAGAAGACCCGCGTGATCGGTGCCGGGCGTACCGATGCCGGGGTCCATGCCCGCGGGCAGGTGGTCAGCTTTAAGACCAGGGCCCGAATTCCCATCGATAGGATACCGGCTGCCCTGAACTCAGTCTTGCCCCGAGATATGGCCGTTTGGCAAGCGGAAGAAGTATCCTTGGACTTTCATGCCCGCTACGATGCCACCTACAAGATTTACCGATACTTAATCTCTTTAGATCCGACCCCGTCACCGTTTATGCGGCACTATAGCTGGCGCCTGCCGCTCAAGCTCAATCTGGAGGTGATGCAGCAGGCCGCCCATGAGCTGATGGGCCAGCATGATTTTTCTGCTTTTTGTGCTGCCGGCTCAGCGGTCAAGGACAAGGTACGTACAGTCCAGTGCCTGCAGGTGGTGGCCGAGCGGGATTTGGTGTTGATCGATGCCGTCGCCGACGGTTTCTTATATAAAATGTTAAGGAGTATAGTTGGCACCCTGGTGGAAGTGGGGCGGGGAGCGCTGACTCCTGAGGAAGTAAGAGAAATTTTGGCCCGAGGCGATCGCTCCCGGGTGGGCCCTACAGCCCCACCCCAAGGCCTGAATCTGTGGCAAGTAGGCTACAACCATGCCGTAGCCGCCCACGACACACCCGGCAGCATTGGCTTGACACTGCCTTGGGGCTATGTTAAAATTTCGCTGTGAGTCTTTGACTGCCAAGAGCCCCGGCGGGAGGAGCCTCAGCGTATTTCTCCAGCGGGAGGAAAGAATAGTGAAGAGTTATCAGGCCAAACCGGCCGAAGTGGAACGAAAGTGGTATATCCTGGATGCCGCGGACAAATCTCTGGGCCGAGTGGCTGTAGTGGCAGCACAGATTTTGCGCGGCAAGCATAAACCCACTTACACTCCCCATGTAGATACCGGTGATCATGTGATTATCATTAATGCCGACCATGTAGTTCTCACCGGAAAGAAACCGGTCCAAAAGGAATGGATTCGCTACACCGGCTATCCCGGCGGGTTAAGACGGACAAAATACGCCGATCTTATGGCCACACGACCGGAGCTGGCGGTGGAAATGGCCGTGAAAGGCATGTTGCCTCGCAATCGGTTAGGTCGGGCCATGTTCAAGAAATTAAAAGTCTATCGCGGTGCGAATCATCCTCACCAGGCTCAGAAGCCCGAGGTTTGGCCTGGCGAGATAAAGTAATTCCGGGGGAAAGGAGGAGAAAGACGAATGCCAAGCGTTACTTACTACGGCACCGGGCGGCGCAAGACCGCTATCGCCAGAGTGAGACTGGTCCCTGGAGGTGGTCGTTTTGTCGTAAACGGCCGACCGGCGGAAGAATACTTTCCCCTGCGGAGTTTGCAGAATGTGATTGAGCAACCCCTCAGGGTTACCGGGAATGTGGGCAAGTTCGACGTGATTGCTAAAGTAGAAGGCGGTGGCATCACCGGGCAAGCAGGTGCTGTGCGGCACGGATTGTCCCGCGCCTTGCTGAAGGTAGACCTTACATCATTCCGGCCCGTACTCAAGAAAGAAGGCCTCCTTACCCGTGATCCGCGTATGAAAGAGCGCAAGAAATACGGTCTTAAGGGAGCCCGCCGGGCACCACAGTTCTCCAAGCGTTAATAACAAAAGAACAAACCTCAGCAGTTGTTACAACTGCTGAGGTAATAACATTCCCCGGTCTAAAGTGCAGCCGAAGCGAGTATGTTGCTTATGGCTGCCTTTTATTTGTCTGTATTATTAACAACACATTAGGCTGGGGGCAGGGAACGATGTTTAGAGGGGGAGGAATTAGAAACGAGACTCTCAGGTGGCTAACAGCCATGGTGATTGCGCTGGTGGTGCTGGCGGCAATCAGCACACCTGGG
This sequence comes from Bacillota bacterium, assembly GCA_012837285.1. Classification (NCBI taxonomy): domain Bacteria; kingdom Bacillati; phylum Bacillota; species Bacillota bacterium. The sequence goes on along the minus strand of DURJ01000049.1, from coordinate 6,600 downwards.
CGTCGACTGCGCCAGGCGGTCTGGGCGCAGGCACTTATGCTGGCACCCCAGATTGTGGTGCTGGATCCGGGGCACGGCGGTATCGACACTGGAGCAGCCGGCCAACGCGGGGTGACAGAAAAAGAGATCACTTTGCCCGTGTGTCTGTATCTGAAGGAGTATCTAAATCTGAGCGGGGCCCGGGTACTGCTTACCCGGTCAGACGACAAAGAGCTGTCGGAGGACTTCGAACAAGATTTGCGCCTCAGGGCAGATTTAGTGCAGCGAAGTCAGGCTACTTTGTTTCTAAGTATCCACGGGAACAGCTTTCCGGCACCGGGTGAATACGGGGCTCAGACATTTTTTGTCGATAATCACAGTGAGAGCGAGCGGCTGGCCCGCTGTATACAAGCAGAGCTGAAGAAATTAGAACCCTTAGGGGAGAACTACCGGGAGGTTCAAAGCGGGGATTTTTATGTGCTGCGCAACTCATCGGTACCGGCAGCCCTGGTGGAGATCGGTTTCTTATCCAACCCCGCCGAAGAACGGCTGCTGGCCGACCCTTCTTACCAGAAGCAGCTGGCCTGGCACATCTTTTGTGGGCTGGTGGCGTTTTGGCGCGGTCAGGGTGGTCAGGGTGTGCCCGATCAGTTCTTGACACCGGTTGGTCTGCAGTCTACAATCGGGGCGAGGTGATAGGCCGTGAAAGACGATATGCTACTGTCCCTGCTGGCCGGATCAGATGAATACATATCAGGGGAAGATATCAGCCGACGGCTGGGTGTGTCGCGGACGGCAGTATGGAAATATGTTGAAGACTTGAGACGGGTGGGCTATGTAATCGAAGCGATCCCGCGGCGAGGGTATCGGTTGGTGGCTAGGCCCGATAAGCTGCTGCCAACCGAGATACGCGCGGGTTTAGTCACTGTTAAGTTAGGACAAGTAGTCCACTATTTTTCCCGGGTGAACTCCACCAATGACGTAGCGCGAGAATTGGCCCGACAAGGAGCCGACGAAGGTACCTTGGTGGTGGCGGAAGAGCAGACCGACGGACGCGGCCGGCGGGGCCGCAGTTGGGTGTCGCCGCCTGGTACCGATATTTTTGCTTCGCTGATCCTAAGGCCCAACCTGCTCCCGGCCCGGGCTCCCCTTCTCACTCTAACAACCGCTGTGGCAGGGGCCGAAGCCATTCGTGGGCTAACCGGTCTGCCGGCCGCCATCAAGTGGCCTAATGATTTGTTGATCAACGGCCGGAAAGTAGCTGGCATCCTCACCGAAATGAGTGCCGAAATAGACACGATCTTTTATGTTATCGTCGGCATTGGGATCAACGTCAACACAGTCTCCTTTCCAGCGGATATAGGGGGGATAGCTACTTCTCTGGCCCTGGAGAGTGGACAACCTTTCTCCAGGCGGCGGTTATTACAGCTTTTCCTCCAACAACTGGAAAGGTGGTACCACACCCTGCTGGATCGTCGGGAGGAAGTGCTGCAGCGGTGGCGAGAATTGTCCCTGACTCTGGGGCGGGAGGTTACTGTCTATTCCCCCAATTTTACCGTGCACGGCCGGGCGCTCAATATTGATCAGGAAGGAGCCCTGCTGCTGGAAACAGACCTCGGGGAGCAAGTGCGGATTCTTAGCGGTGATGTGAGTTTGCGCTGAAGAAGGATCGCCCTGTCCGGAGCAGGACCCCGTGTCGTGTTATAATAGGGACAGATGGGAAAAGATAGATAACTAAGGAGGAGGGATATTCATGCCTACGGTTCAAGTTATTGGGGTGCCTCAGGATCTGGGGGCCAACCGTCGAGGGGTGGATATGGGCCCTTCTGCCATTCGCTATGCCGGTCTTACTAAGCGGCTCAAACGGCTGGGCTATGCTGTCACCGACCGGGGGAACGTGCCGGTAAAGTTACACGAAGAGAAAGGGCCCGGCAACGAACTGCTCCGCTATCTGGACGAAATTGTAACCACCAACGAGCTGCTGGCTCAGGAAGTAACGGCGGTGATGGAGGCTGGCGATCTACCTTTAGTTTTAGGCGGGGATCATAGTATCGCTATCGGCACCTTGGCGGGAGTGGCGGCAGTAAAAAACTGCGGGGTTATCTGGCTCGATGCTCACGGCGATTTCAATACCTTAGAGACCACCACCAGCGGTAATATCCACGGGATGTGCTTGGCCGCGTCCTTGGGCCGGGGCGAAGAGCGGCTGGTTTCGTGTGGTGGCTTTGCCCCCAAGGCCAAAGAGAAGAACGTGGCTCTAATCGGAGTTCGAGAATTAGACGACGAAGAGCGGGAGATGTTGCGCCGGTCCAGGGTGTCGGTTTTTACCATGCAGGACATTGATGAAACCGGGATGAAAAAAATCATGCGCCAGGCTCTGGCAGCAGCCTTGAACGGTGTCGAGGGCATTGCCGTCAGCTTAGATATGGATGTACTCGATCCGCTGGAAGCGCCAGGGGTAGGGACGCCGGTGCGCGGCGGCCTAACCTATCGTGAAGCCCACCTAGCCTTGGAACTTGTTGCCGAGACCGATGCGTTGCTGGCGCTGGAAGTGGTGGAGGTCAACCCGATGCTGGATTGTTACAACCGAACGGCAGAGTTGGCAGTGGAACTAATTGCGTCGGCACTAGGAAAACGGATTTTCTAAGGGGGCGGGAGAAATGAGTATTGTTTGGGGTGGAATTGCTCCGCATCCGCCGATCATAGTCCCGGAGATAGGTAGGGAGGATGTGAAGAAAGTAGCTGCCACCGTCCAGGCCATGGACAAACTGGCGGCCAGTCTCAAGGCATCTGAAGCTGAAGCCGTGGTGATTACCACGCCTCACGGAGCAGTGTTTCAAGATGCGGTGGCGGTATCGCTCTTACCTGAGACAAGCGGGAGCTTCGCCAATTTTGGTGCTCCTCAGGTACAATTTGATCTGCGCACCGATCAGGATTTGGCCGCGGCCATTATCCACTCTTGCGCAGATGTGGATGTTCCTGCGGTGGGCCTTGGGCCGGCCGACCTTCGGCGCTATCGGGCTCTGGCCCAGTTGGACCACGGTGTTTTGGTTCCGTGGTACTTTCTGAATCGAGCCGGGGTGGATTTACCCATAGTCTGGGTAGGCATGTCACTTTTACCTCCGGATGAACTCTATGCTTTCGGCGTGGCGGTAAGGCAGGCCAGCAGCCGTTTAGGACGAAAAGCGGCCTTTTTGGCCAGTGCCGATTTGTCCCACCGGCTGACCCCCCGGGCACCGGCCGGGTATCATCCCGACGGAGCGCGGTTTGATGAGCTGGTGGTGGAGAAGGTGCGCACAGGCGACTTTCAGGGCCTAATGCAGATCGATCCGGCCTTGGCAGAACGGGCCGGTGAATGTGGTTGGCGCAGTATCATGATGTTGGCCGGGGCAGTGGACGGATATAAGATCGAACCGCAGGTGTTCTCGTATGAAGGGCCGTTTGGCGTAGGCTATTTAGTAGCCGAGCTCGGGCCGCAGGTTGAACAACAAGGTCCGGGGCTATTGAAAGGATTGCGAGGGAAACAACAACAAGCTGTGGGTGACCGCCGGGCTGGCGAGAGTGTCTACGTCCGCTTAGCTCGGCAGAGTCTGGAGACATATGTACGCACCGGCCAGAAAATGCCGTTGCCGGCAGACATCCCCCCTGAGCTGGTCGAACCGGCCGGTGCTTTCGTTACTTTAAAGAAGAAGGGACAACTGCGGGGCTGTATCGGCACCATTTTACCGACGCAAAAGAACCTGGCCGCCGAAATCAGAGACAATGCCGTCAGCGCCGGCAGCCGGGATCCCCGTTTTTGGCCGGTGGCCCAGGAAGAGCTTAAGGACATCGTGTATTCGGTGGATGTTCTAGCGCCCCCGGAAGCAGTGGAGAGCCTGGCCCAACTGGATCCTAAACGCTATGGCGTTATTGTTCACGGCTGGGGTGGACGAACCGGGCTCCTGTTGCCCAATCTGGAAGGTATCGATACAGCGGAAGAACAGGTGGAAATAGCCAAGCAAAAAGCTGGTTTAGGATCACGAGACCAAGTGCGGCTAGAGCGGTTCGAGGTGAAGAGGTATTATTGAAAGGCGGATTTACCTTGAAAGAAGCCCTATACTGGGAACCGTGCCCGAACGGTAAAGCTAAGTGTCACCTGTGCCCGCATGGTTGTAACATCAGCCCGGGCCGGGCCGGTATTTGCCGGGTGCGGGTTAATAAAGCGGGAACGCTGTATGCGGCCAATTATGCCCAGGTGAGTTCAATTGCCATGGACCCGATGGAAAAAAAGCCTTTATATCATTTCTACCCAGGTAAAGACATCTTGTCCCTAGGTACAGTAGGCTGCAATCTCAGGTGTAGCTTCTGCCAGAATTACAGCATTTCGCAGCAAGATGCACCTACGCGCGAGCTGTCACCGGCCCAGGCCGTGCGTCTGGCCCAAGACCAGGGTCCCAACTGTATCGGCTTAGCCTTTACTTATTCCGAACCTCTTATGTGGTATGAATATGTTCTCGATACAGCGGAACAGGCGCAAGCAGCCGGCTTAAAGACAGTGTTGGTAACCAACGGCTTTATTCAGACTGAACCCCTCAAGAAACTGTTACCATTTATTAATGCCATGAACATTGATCTAAAAGCCTTTACCGAGGATTACTATCGTGAGCTGTGCGGCGGGAAACTACAGCCGGTACTCACCACAGTGGAAGCTGCCGTGGAGGCCAGGTGTCATGTGGAACTGACCACGCTGCTTATCCCCGGCCGTAATGACTCACCGGCGGAAATCTCAGCCCTTAGCCGTTGGGTTGCGGGTTTGTCCCCTGACATACCCCTGCACCTGAGCCGCTATTTCCCCCAGTACAAACTGAACCTGCCCCCGACGCCTTTGCAGACGCTGGAGCAGGCCCTAAATATTTCCCGGGAAAAGTTGAATTATGTCTATATTGGCAATGCAGCTGTTACTCAAGGTCGCGATACCCACTGTCCTAACTGTGGTGCTGTTTTGATTGAACGGCTCGGCTTCGGTGCCCGTCTGGTAGGAAGTACCGAAGATGGGCGGTGCCGTCAATGCGGCTTTGCCGGTAGCTTCGTCTTGTAGACAAGCAGGAGAAGTTGGCTAGGTGTTCCGGACCAGGGTTAGAAAATGCTGGAGAATGCGAGCGGTGAGACCCCAAATAATCCGCCCGTCCAGTTCATAAAACACTTCTTGAACTACCCCGGTGCGCCAGGGATAATCCCGGCCGCCGGGTATTTTATCGAAGGGGAAATCTACCGCTGGCGAAGCTTTGACGTAGACAGGGTAAGTCTCCGGTTTTAAGCTGAACAAGCGAGCCAAAGGGACGGTAAACACCGCCGCTACTTCATTGGCATTAGGGTTCAGGCGCTCAGCCGGTGGAATTTCGCCTACGAAGGAAAACAGAAGCAAGTTAAAGGGCGAGATAATCAGCCCCAACTGCCCCCAGATATAGATTTCCTCTGGCCTAAGCCCCAGTTCTTCGCAGGTTTCCCGCCGAGCTGCCTGGCGTGGACTCTCTTCGGGACCGTCCAAAGTGCCCCCCGGAAAACAGACCTCTCCCGGCTGACGCTTAAGATGAGAAGCCCGCACCTGAAACAGTACTATCCACTCGCCGCTGTCGGTTTTAATCAAGGGTACCAGTACCGCTGATTTAGCCAACAGTCTGTCATTGATAATGGTGAGGTTGTCCGACGCCAAAGCCGATTTCATCTTAGCTTCATTCATTGTCATCGATCTCGCCGCCTTCCTGCTGCCGGTTCCAGGCCAAAGATACCCGGTCACCGTGGTGCAGGGGAGTGGTAAAAGTTGCCGACTTACCATTTACAGTCATCTGCAAGCTGGCACCGGGTGCGGCTTGCCGCTTGACATCAATCAAGGTAAACAGGTCGCTAACAATAAACTTAGAGCGCCCGGTGAGCACAGTAATCTCAGCTTGGGGCAACAGGGGGTTTTCCAGTTGGGCCGGCTGGCCGTTGACTAAGATTTGAGTGCCGCTGTCTGGCAACTCCAGTTCCTGTCCATTTACACTAACGGTCAGGGGTGGGTTAAGTGCTATGTGTTTTGCTACAGCTAAGCCTACGGTGGGGTACGAGCAGTCTAAGTCATAATCCAGCTTGTCTCCCGGGCGCACAAGCTCAGCCATGGATGAGGCGCGATTGTTCAAGCGGACTTGGCACGGGCTATAGGAGAGAATGTAATGGTGCCCGCCTACCTGGTAAGGAATGTCCTGCTCCTTAACCTGGGCCAGATCAACTCCGGCTGCCACCAATATTTCCTTCACCGGTCGTTCCCAACTTATAGTTATTTGAGCCCGATCAGAGACAGGGGAATCTAAACCGGCTGGCTTTCCATTTATCCGGACCGCAGCCGGAAAGGGGCGGGTGTTCCCGTTAATCGTCAGAAAACGACTTTCCGTTACCAGGTCACGTACCGTAGCCTGGGCTGGCCGGCCACTAGCGCCAGGTGTAAACTCCACTCGATCGCCCGGGCCTAGACCTGCGTCCAAAGTTGCCGTCTGTCCGTTAACCAAGATCAGGGGCGGTTGTCCTTGTTCCCCTGGAATTACCTGGAGCCGGCCGTTGACCTCGGCTGTGAGTGCCAGCCCCGGACGCCCGAACAAGTGGGTC
>DURJ01000048.1 GCA_012837285.1 Bacillota bacterium | reverse complement strand
ATAATTCCCGCCGGCCCTCCAGGGCTTTGGCCAAGGTAACCTGGTCGGCGTATTCCAAGTCGCCGCCCACGGGCAGGCCGTGAGCCAGGCGGGTAGTTTTGATTCCTAAAGGTTTGATTAAACGGGCTAAATAGGTGGCGGTAACTTCTCCTTCGGCGTTAAGGTCGGTGGCTAGAACCACTTCTTTTACGGTGCCGTCTTGCAGTCTCTTGATGAGTTCTTTCACCCGTAGCTCGTTAGGCCCGATACCCTCCATGGGAGAGATAACTCCCCCTAACACATGGTAGAGGCCTTTGTATTCGTGGGTGCGTTCCATAGCCACCACATCCCGTGGATCTTGAACCACACAAATCAAGCTGTGATCGCGGCTGGGATTGTTGCACAAGGTACACGGGTCTTCGGTGGCCAGGTTGCCGCAAATGGAGCAGTGTCTAACTTTTTCTCTGGCCTCGGCTATGGCTCCCATCAGCCGCTGGGCTTCTTCGTTGGAAAGATCCAGGATATGAAAAGCCAGCCGCTGGGCTGTTCTAGGTCCGATGCCGGGCAGTTTTCTCAGTTCGGCGATAAGCCGTCCCATAGGTTCTGGGTAATACATGCTAAGGCCCCCTCTGGACAAATTGACGCCGGACTTTTCACCGGCGCCAGCTGTCGGTAATTACTGCTACGGCTAATGTCCCTTAAAAACCGGGAATCTTGAGGCCTCCGGTAAAGCGGGCCATGGCCTGCGCCATCATGTCCTGTGACTCTCGAATAGCTTCGTTGGTGGCGGCCATGACCAGATCTTGCAGCATCTCAACGTCGTCCGGATCCACTACTTCGGGCTCGATTTCTACCAACAAAAGCTCGAGCTTGCCGTTGACGGTTACGGTGACGGCTCCGCCGCCGGCTGTGCCCGTCACTGTTTTTGCTTCCATCTCTTCTTGGACTCGGGCCATCTCCCTCTGCATTTTTTGGACCTGTTTCATCATTTTGTTCATGTTCATACCCATAGCCTCATTCCTCTCTTTCTTCCCGTATGACTACTTTATCGGCGCCGAACAAGGCTCGGGCTTCAGTTATGCCCGGCGGCTCTTCCGACACCGGCTGGTTGTCCCTATCTGTTGGCAGTGTTGAAGCTACGGCAACCTCGGGCCGTACTCTTAGCTGGGTCTTCAACACTTTCTGCAAAGCTTCTTCCAGCGCTGCTGTCTTGTCCGACCTTGCAGCCGCCTTCTTGATACCCTCGGTCTCAAAAACTACCTGCAGGATATTGCCCTGAACTGCCGCCGGCTGTCCGTAGCGCCAGACCGCTTCTAGTGAGGCGCCTTGGGCCTTGAGCTCGTCTAGTATTTGGCTCCAACAAGATTTGATCCTAGCCAGAGCTTGTTGGTCGTCGGTTTCCGATACCTTGGCACCCTGGAGAGGCGTAGGTTGGCCGACAACAGCCTGTTGTGGCGGCTTTTTGCTGGCCGTCTTGGGAGCTTGGCGCCGGGTCTTGGGCTGGAGTGAACCCACAGCTGTTTTGGTTTCGACTGTGGCTGCCGTTTCGATGGAACCCCAGGCTGGGCCCGACAGACAAAGGCCGGCTAAAGCCGTCTCCAGTACGATCCACGGCTGAGCGGCAAAGCGGAGCAGTCCCTCTTGCTGGGTGAGCTTCGCCAAGGCCGCTGTTAGTCTAGGTTCGGTCCAAACGCCGGCCTGGGCCGTGAGTCCCTCTGTTTCCTCCTGGCTGAGAGCTAGTAGCGGCTCCGGCTCACGGCAAACTTTAATCAAGAGCAGATTACGCAACCAATAAGTGAGATGTTTTTGGAGGAGGCGGGGATCTTTGCCTTGAGCCCGAAGCTGGGCCAGCAGGGCTAGCACTGTGCCTGCATCCCCCTGCCCCACGGCTCCAAGCAGCGCCGTTAACACCTCGGTCGCCGGTACCCCCAACAGGTCCAGCACCTCGGCATGGTCAATGGCAGAGCCGCAAAAAGAAATGCACTGATCCAGTAGGCCCAGTCCATCGCGCATGCTGCCTTCGGCTGACCGGGCCAATAACATGGCTGTACGCGGCTCCAAAGTCAGCCCTTCGGCCACAGCCACGTCTTTTAAGCGTTGGGCCATGGTTTCGGCTGACAAGCGGTGAAAATCGAAGCGCTGACAACGGGACAAGATCGTAGCCGGAAGCCGCTCCGGTTCGGTGGTGGCTAAAATAAACACCACCCGTGGCGGTGGTTCCTCCAACGTCTTGAGAAAGGCGT
>DURJ01000047.1 GCA_012837285.1 Bacillota bacterium | reverse complement strand
TATCCAGGTAAAATGCGGGGACGAAGTTGTTGAGCTGGAGGAGAGTAGTGAAGCCGGTGTGGAATCCTGGAGTGTAGGTGATTTGGCGCCTAGTGACAGCAAGTCATATACAGTCACCTTTAGAGCGGCCAGCGTTTCGCGTGACGTCACTACCACTAATACAGTACGGGCTTATTATGGTGATGACTACCCACCGACGGATCAAGCCGATGTGACCATTCGCGATACTACCCGTCCTCCCAAAGATGATGACGACGATCGCGATCCGAAACCAAAACCGAAGCCCGAACCGGAACCGGAACCCGAGCCGCCAATTATCGAAGTACCGATAGAAGAACCTCCGGTAGGCGTGCCGGTAATTCCGGTGGAAGAAGAGCCGGTTCCCAAAAGAGATTTGCCGTTTACCGGTGGCAGTGAACTGCCGGCCATGCTGCTGGGTATGGGGATTATGGCCACCGGTGTTTGGCTGCGGCGGCGCAGGTAACAAGCTAATTTAACTTAGGAGCTGGAAACGGGCGCGGCTCAGGGGCAGGTGCCAGCCCCTGAGCCGCTCTGGCTCTATCGGGAGGAAAAAGGTATGAAAACTGTGCAGCGAATAGTAGGTACCATCCTAGTGATCATCGGCATAGCGATTATGTTGACTCCGCTGTATCATACCGGCCAGGCTTGGTACTACCAATGGCAGTTGTGCAGATCCATAGAGGTGCTTCCGACAGGAGAGACCCCTCCCGCTAATGGAGGAAATACAGCAGACATATGTTCTAAAGAGCCAATATCCCTGGAAGAAGATGAGCAACCGGCCCTAGAGGGAGTACAGGCTGAGCGCCCATCGGTTGTCAGCACCGGAACCGAGCCGCTGTTTCTGGAGATTCCCGCTTTAGACTTGGAGGTGGCAGTGGTGAGGGGAACGGAACGGGAACAGCTGAAGAAAGGTCCCGGGCTGTATGAGAATAGTCCGCTTCCGGGAATAGCAGATGAAGCCAATGTAGCCATTGCCGGCCACCGTACCACCTACGGTGCCTGGTTTCGCCATGCCGATAAGCTGGAGCCGGGAGACGTTATTCGACTTACAGTGGGCTCTGATACATATGTATATCATGTGGAACAAGTTTTCCCTGTGGCCAAGGACGACTGGAGCGTGGTGGAACCGGTGGGCTACGATGCTCTCACTCTTACCACCTGCCATCCGCCGGGCTCTTCCCGGGAACGCTTGGTGGTGCGGGCCTGCCTGGTGGGAACTAAAGGCATAATCAGAACTCGTTAAGGGCACCGAGCTTCTTTTAGTATTTGTTCCAGTGAGAGGAGGTGCTCGTACTGTGAGAAAATATACGGCTATGCTGATGTTAGTTTTGGCCTTGGTGTTAGCACCTGTGCCGGCACGAGCAGCTCCGAGAGCCCAGGCGGTTGACTTGGTAGTTCTCATTGATAATTCCGGGAGCATGTCTGCCAACGACCCCTCGGGACTCAGGTACAAAGTACCGGGACTGGTTGCCAAAGAACTGACCGGGGACGACAGGCTGGGTGTTTTGGTTTTTAGCTTGGCTGTAGATCGGCAACTACCCCTAGGAGCAGTGCCTACAGCGGCAGAGATAGGGAGGGCGGTCTCTATCGGTAGGGCGGCTGGCGACACCGACTTGGCAGCGGCCTTGGAGGCAGCCAAGAAGGAATTTAGCCAGCGGGGCCGCTTGGAGGCCAGGCGAGCAGTGATCTTTGTTACCGATGCTATCCCTGATCCCAAACCGAGTTCCCAAGGAGATCCTAGCTTTATGTCCCGTCACTTAAGGACCCTGAGCAGCGCGGCTGTGTCCCTGGCTCAAGACGGGTGCCGTCTGTATGGGGTGTGTTTAGGGCGACCGGCGGAACTGGGCCTGTTGGAAGAGCTCTGTCATCAAACCGGCGGGTCGGCCCGGCAGGTTACAACGGAGGGTGAATTAAAAGCAGTGCTGGCGGGTATTATCCGCACGGAAAAGGAAGTGGACGGGGACAAGGAAAGCCCGGCACTTCAGACCTTAGCGCTGCAGGTTATCTCACCTTTGTCAGGGGATTATCCGCTGGAAAATCAGCTACAGTTGGAAGCGGCGATTAGCGGCGGCGGCCAGCGTCTTACTGCAGCCTCATTTGAGAAACTGCCGACCATCTCTTGTGCACTTGCTTTGGCCGGCAAAGAAACGGTGATTACACTTACCGACGACGGTGCCGGAGCAGACATATTGGCCGATGACGGACTCTATACCGGCACCATTGCCTTGGGGCACAGCGGTCAGTATATACTGACGTTCGAAGCTAACGGCAGTTACCAAGGACAGAAGTTTTCGCTGACCAGCCGGATAGAAGATGTGCATGTCCTCCCGGCCAGGGGACTTAATCCACAGCCCCAAAAAGATGGCGGTTTATCAGCAGCGATCAAAGAACTGGCGGTGGCGGTGTATCCACAGCTAAAGTCTTACCTGACTCTGCTGGGGATAGTTCCTGTTGCCGTTGCCTTTTGGTTACGCCTTAGGCGGAGGCGTCAACGCAAGGAAAGCCCGGCTCTGTCTCTTCAAACTAGGTTGAACCGGGCAGCCGGCTACCATGTCTATTATGACGAAACAAAGAACGAGCCCGAGTAGCATTGCTACCCGGGCTCGCTGCTTTAGCGGGACTGCTGTCTGTGGAAAGGGGAGCGACTACTAGAGGAGCATCCCCTTCATTTTCATTGCTTTGACAACTCTTTCGATGGCGATGGTATAGGCAGCGGTACGTAGGGTAAGGTCTCGTTCTTTGGACAAGTTCCAGATATCGTCGAAGGCGCGATGCATGATGTTGGTAAGGTGGGTATTGACTGTGTCTTCGTCCCAGTAGAAGGATTGCAAATTTTGTACCCACTCAAAGTACGAGACGGTAACGCCGCCGGCATTGGCCAGAATGTCCGGTACTACGATGATACCGCGTTTGTTCAGGATTTCGTCGCCTTCTGGTGTGGTAGGCGCGTTAGCAGCTTCTACAACGATGGGGGCCTTAATCCGATCGGCATTTTCTTTAGTAATCTGGTTCTCCAGCGCAGCCGGAATAAGAACGTCCACGTCACCCTCCAGTAACTCAGTGTTACTGACTGGGGAAGCATTAGGATAGCCGGCCAGAAGATGCTTATCGGAGGTCTTGCAGTATTCCATCATGGCGGGAATATCAAGACCGTTTTCATCACCGAAACCACCGCTGATATCACTCACGGCCACAATACGGCAGCCGGCTTGATGCAGGTAGTAAGCGGTGTAACTGCCGTTGTTGCCGAAACCTTGGACGGCAATTCTCATCTTGGTGGGGTCTTTGCCCAGATACTTGAGGAGCCGCAGGGTTGTAAGCGCCACACCACGGCCGGTGGCCTCGGTACGACCTAAGGAGCCGCCGAGCTCGATGGGTTTGCCGGTGACAACACCGCGAATATCGTCCTGAGCCAATTCATTGGCCTTATCAACAATCCAGCCCATTACTTCGGCATTGGTATTCATATCTGGTGCCGGCACGTCGATTTTCTGACCCAAGAAGGGGAAAATGCCACTGATAAAGGTACGGGTCATCTGTTTGAGTTCACGTTTGTTCAGGGTGAAGGGATCGACAGCGATGCCGCCTTTGCCACCACCGTAAGGAATGTTAACGGCAGCACATTTCCAGGTCATGAGGGCTGCCAAGCCACGAACCTCATCCAGGTCCACACTGGGATGGAACCGGACGCCGCCCTTGAAGGGGCCGCGAGCGTTGTTATGCTGGACCCGGAACCCTAAGTATACTTCCAAAGTGCCGTCATCTTTGACCACCGGGACCTGGACCATGACTTCTCGTTGTGGGGTTTCTAACAGTTGTCTTACACCTGGCTCTAGGTTCAGTCCTTCAGCAGCCTGCTCAAAGAAATACTTAGTTGCTGCAGCTAGACTCATCCTATACCACCTCCAAATTTTTTTTAAATTATGATCGGGTAGAATTCCTGGGAAACCGGTGAGAAAACATAAATAAGCTGAAGCATTGTCCTGGAATCCGTACTTAGGCTAACCAGCGCCTGAGTAGGTATGCACCGGCTTTGAACAGTAAGGGTAGCTGGTAGCCCAGAGTTTTCCCCCGTACGTCTAAGTTATTCACCGTGCTACCGGCAGCCCCAGCTCGCTGCCATCTACTTTACGCCGGGGATCACTAATCCGGTAGGACTTTTTCAACTACTGCTTGTGCTAACCATCATACCGAACCACAAGAACATCTTTGTTATTCTTTTACTATCTATCAACCCCCCTATCAAAGCAAAAGCACTAGCAACTAACAGGAGCTGCAATACCTGGTTTACTGTCAAGATTGCTCTAGTACTGAACTTATTAGTGCAGGTGTTGAGCGCGCTGCCTTAGCGTGGGGTATAGTGCTTGGAAACTGTATACATTATACCATATTTGGCAGAATTAACATCTGTGCTCCTATAAATTTCAAGATTCAGCGGCAAAAGTCCTGCCGGAAGGGTTGTTTGTTTAGGCTGAAATAAGAAATAGGCCCAGCCGGGCCTATTAGCGGACTAAAATTTTTTTCATGCAATTTACATCTACTTCTACCTCAGTTTGGCGACGATACGGTAGCGCAGAGTCCGAGTGGCGTTTAAGACCGCCAGCAGAGCGACCCCAACATCGGCGAAAACTGCTTCCCAGATGGTGGCCAGACCAAATGCGCCTAGTATCAAGAAAAAAAACTTGATGGCCAGGGCCAAGATGATATTCTGTTTAACCACTCGCCGGGTGTGGCGGGCAATATTTACTGCTGTTAGCAGTTTAGCCGGATTATCTTCCATCAAGACCACGTCAGCCGCTTCGATGGCCGCGTCGCTGCCTAAGCCGCCCATGGCTATGCCCACGTCGGCCCGGGCAATTACCGGCGCATCGTTCACCCCATCGCCGACAAAGGCTAGGGTATGGCCCTTAGGATGAGACTGAGCCAGCAAAGCTTCTACTTGCTGGACTTTTCCTTCTGGTAAGAGGCCGGCGAAATAACCGTCAAGCTGAAGCCGGTCGGCTACCTGGCGCGCGGCGCTTTCTTCGTCGCCTGTTAGCAGGAACAGCTCTTTTACCCCTAACCGCCGCAAGCCAGAAGTGGCGCGTTGGGCCTCATCTCGCAGCTGATCCGAAACCACAATTTGTCCGGCTAACGTGCCGTCTACAGCAACAAACACATGAGTTCCAGCAGCTCGGCACAGGTTGGGGTTATGGGGAATTCCTTGCCGGTGCAACAAACGGTCGTTACCTACGAGAACCCGGTGGCCGTCTACAGTGGCCAGTACGCCGTGGCCGGGGATATCTTGGTAATGGGCGGCCGGGTCCGGTGTCATGGTTTGTTCGTAAGCTCGGCGGATGGATTCGGCAATAGGATGGCTGGAATAGGCTTCAGCATGGGCAGCGTAGCGCACCACTTCCTGTTTAGTAAAGCCATCTGCAGCCTGAACTTCGGTTACAGCGAAAACGCCTTTGGTTAAGGTGCCGGTCTTATCAAATACCACCGTATGCAAATTAGACAAGGCATTGAGGAAATTGCTGCCTTTAATTAAAATTCCGTGGCGCGAGGCATTGCCAATACCGCCAAAATAACCGAGCGGAATCGAAATTACCAGGGCACAAGGGCAAGAGATAACCAGCAATACCAAGGCTCGGTAAAACCAGGTGGAAAACTCGGCTCCCGGTACGAATAGCGGCGGGAGTATCGCCACCGCTGCCGCAGCGGCGACTACCGCCGGAGTGTAGTAGCGGGCAAAGGTGGTAATAAATTGCTCGGCCGGTGCTTTTCTGGTCTCGGCTTCTTCCACCAATTGCAAAATACGAGCCACAGCCGACTGACTGTAGGGCTTGGCTACTTTTACCGTAAGCACAGCCTCTCCGTTGACCATACCGGCCAATATGGTATCTTGTGGCTTTAAGCGCCGAGGTACCGGCTCACCGGTAAGGGCCGATGTGTCTACAAAAGACGCACCGGTTAGAATTACCCCGTCCAGCGGCACTCGTTCTCCCGGCTTGACTACAATTTCTTCGCCTACGGACACCGCTTCCGGCGGTACTGGCCGTATTTGATCACCTTGTCTGATGTTGGCATAATCAGGGCGAATGGCCAGGAGGGCAGCGATAGAACGGCGAGAACGGTTTACGGCTCGATCCTGAAAATATTCGCCTACCGAGTAAAAGAGCATAACTGCCACTGCTTCAGCCAGTTCTCCGATGGCTACCGCGCCTAAGGTAGCAATAGTCATAAGAAAGTTCTCGTCAAACACTCGCCCCCGGATCAAATTGGACCCGGCTTGTCTTAGTACCGGCCAACCCACCAATAGGTAGGCTGGAATAAAGAGAACCCAGCGCAGGAGTTCCGACCGAGGACCTAGCCACCAACCCAGGGCCAAGAGCACAGCCGACGACGCCATAATAAAAAGTTGGCGCTGTTCACCTTGTTCCTCGGCAGCAGCCATCTCTCGCCAGGCGCCATCTGCAGCCGGCATGAGATCTAGTCCCGGATGGATCCGGTCGATAGTAGCTTGGGCAGTGGCGGCCAGCTCGGCTGGGAGTTCTATTGTGCGGGTGGTGAAGCTTACTGTTGTATTTTCCAAACCATCTATTCTGTTTAGTTCTCGTTCGATTTCAGCAGCACAGCCGGCGCAGTCCAGACCGGCCAGAACATAACGCATGGGATAACTCCTTCCATTTTTGCTGGGAATTTATAGTTGATCTTTATGTTGAACATGCACAAACGCCTGATCAATGAGAGCCAGTACGTGTTCATCGTCCAACGAGTAAAAAACCATCTTTCCCTGGCGGCGATACTTTACCAATCTTTGGGCGCGCAACAGGCGCAAATGGTGAGAAATATTGGAGACACTACTGCCCAAAATAGTGGCAATATCACAGACACAAAGCTCCTCCTGAGCCAAGAGATACAAGATAGAAGTACGGGTTTCATCAGCTAGCACCTTAAAAGTGGCAGCCACCTCTTTTAGTGGTGGTAGTTTGCCCTTCCAGTGATCTACCTTGTCAGGGTTACAGCGAAACTCTTCGCACACATCAGCCGATCTGGAACCGGTGTCCCGGTCTCTAGTTGATTTCACCGCAGCAGTCACATATCTCACCTCATTTGAATAACTGCTCAAATGTTCAACTTAAGTATAACGCCTGGTCGACAGAACTTCAAGAGAAGAATATTGATTATTTCTATGGCCGGGTTCCGTCCCGACCTGGAAATTTCTACGAACCGAGAACAAAAATAGGGCTGCTTTGTAGCCAGCCCTGCAATATGGAGACTGTCTTTATGGGCACCACTACCTCAGACCAAGAGATGGTGGCGGGCGGGAAAATGCTTTAGTTTTGGCCCAGATACTGCTGTAATGATTGGATTTTGGGGGTGCTGCTGGCGGGGATGTCAAGGGCGGTTAAGTAGGCCTTGACTGTGTCCAGGGATGTGAAGCAGGGGATGCTGTTTTCTACTGCGGCTCGGCGGATAATGAAGCCGTCGCGTTTGGCTTGTTGACCGCAGGTGACGGTATTGATCACCAGGTCCACTTTATGTTCGCTCAGGTCAGTCAGGAGGTGGGGCGGCTGTTCGTGCACTTTGCGTACTACGCGAGCTTTAAGGCCATGTTGAGCCAGGAAGGCGGCCGTACCGGCAGTGGCCACCAGGTTAAAGCCTCGCTGGGCAAACTGGGCTAAATAAGGAAGAGCTTCATTCTTATCGCGATCGGCCACAGTGGCCAAGATCGTACCTTGCCGGGGCATTTCGTACCCGG
>DURJ01000046.1 GCA_012837285.1 Bacillota bacterium | reverse complement strand
CCTAAATTTCCCGCCTGTTATGTGATTCCGCCACCAGATAAGCTTGTCTTATACTTGCTCCTGGAAATGCCAGTGAACTTCCAGGAGCCTTTTTTGTCCAATCGCAGCCATAATAGGCAAGGAAAAGGGGGTCACTTTCACTAAGCCAACTATGGGAAGCATACGTTGAAGGGGTTATCCGTCGTGAGGCAGCTCTAAGAGGCGGTGAAGTAAAGGTAGCTCGCTTGAGCGAAACCACTATTCCTATACCTTGGTTCGACCCCATACATCGTTCCCTTGGCCACCTAGCCCCAGATATCATTGTGCGTCGTGGACGTTCCATTCACATAGTAGACGCCAAATACAAATTCCACTTAGCCGAACTCGATCGCGCCGGTTGGCACCGTTTTACAGAAGAAGCACGCGCCGCCCATCGGGCAGATGTTCATCAGGTATTAGCCTATGCCGCCCTTTACGATGCTGAAGAGATCACAGCAACATTGGTTTATCCCTTGCGCCGTGAGACATGGAATACACTTGTGGAACAACAGCGCGACCGGGCCTATTTCAGAGTTGGTCCATGGAAGCAGACGGATTTTGCTAGAATTGCGAGGACTGCCCTTTGGGAAGAAACCATAATAAGAAGGAGCACACCAAATACAGGAAAACGCTGCCCTGGAAAAGCTATCTCTCCAGGGCAGCGTTTGTTTGCGGCTAATAAAAGTTCCATCAATTCTCCGTACTAAAAAGTTCACCTTGTATAAGCCGAGCATTTGTCCTCTGCAATTACCACTAATATCTGCCTTTTCAATTACCACGTTTAAACTTCATGTTACCACGCGTTAACCATAGCCAAGCCCATATAGTTTCTCCATATATATGCACAAAACCTTCAATGTACCCATGTGCTCAGATCATGCCAAACATGTGCATCCCAATAATTATAATAACGCTGTCGGCTAAAGCATGGGCAATCCAGGAGTTTACAAAGTTATGATGTCTGGCATCCATCCAACTAAAGAGAAGGCCCACAACGATGAGACCAAAGAGAGCTAACAAGAAAATGGGTGGAGAAAACCAATTCCTAAAAATGGCAACGTGATAGATTGCAAACAAACAAGAGGAGAGCAAGTAAGCCGTCTTTGGCCTTCCGGACTCAAGGAGAGTAAGAAAAATAAAGCCTCGAAAGAAGAATTCCTCAATAAAAGAATTGCCTAAGGTAATGTAGAGCCCTACGAAAAGGAAATTGGCCGGATTTATTTTTAACTTATTCTCCAGTTCCACCGCAATCCGGGGTAACTCAATCTGAGGTCCGACCAAAAAGTAGGCCAGCAAGAGAACCAACGCAAAGACAACTCCAAAAATCAAGCCGGGCCAAACTGAAGTATGTCTCCAATTCTTGAAGTTGAGGATCTCTGCCTTCTCCTTCTTGACAAAACGCTCGTAAATAATCGGGACCGAGATAAGAAGCAGCAGCTTAAATGCTGTTTTAAGTAGATAGCTTACACCAATTCCTTGCTCGATCCAGTAAAGCAACGCACAGGAGAGAGTTGATGCAGCAATTATAAACACCGCTGTACTTTACCTTCTTTCTAACAGATACAATCGACTTTTATTTTAGCACATAGTTGCAGACAAATTGCTTAGACAGTTTGCGTAAGGCTCTTCCCGTGGTCCTGCCGGCAACCCTCCTGACCACCCGTTTGCCCATCTTTTTCGGACTGCCGCTGGAAATCTCATGAACCACTTCTTCCAACCATTCATAGATGACAAGACTGGGCTTGATGTCCTCGGTATTGTAGGCAAGCATCTTATCTAAGATCGAGTACGCTTCTTCTTCTCTGGCGCCGGCGGAAAACCTCCGGGAGGGTGATTGGGTATTCATTCATTTCTTCTGTAGAGTATACCGCACCTGACTTGATCGCGGTGGAATTGCTTGGAGACACTTCCCTAGGTCTTTCGGATTTCCTTGAAGAGCTTGCAGCCTGCTTTGTTTTCCCTTTTATCTTAGTCGGTCCCTGGATAGGGAGCCTGTTCGTTATCAAGTAGATAAGGATAGGATTTGGTTTTGTGGATAGACCAGACGGTGGCAAAATCCCAATTCCTAAACGTGGATTGTTTTTTCAGGTTGGCAGACGATTGTTTTATCAAAGCTTCATCACTTATAGAACTGTAATACTCTTGGGTCCCAATGGCTTGTGCGCTAGCGGTTTCAAGGTAGTAGCAGTCGGTTACACTGGCGTAGTGGATCATGCCTGTGCCTGGATCTTTCCAGCCTTTATTTAGACCCACCAGACCGCCGGTGCTCTCGTCGCCGCTGACGGTGCCGATGGAGTAACAGTTGGTGACAGTACTGCTCCAGTTATAACCCGCTAAGCCGCCGGTGTTAAGTCCGCCAGCTACGTCCCCGGTGGCGTAGCTATTTTCGATTCTAGCATCGATGCCGCTGTTTAAGCCCACCAGGCCGCCAGTCTCATTTTCACCGCTGACAGTGCCGGCAGAGTAGCTGGTGGAGATGGAACCAAAGTTTGAACCCACCAGGCCGCCGGTTTGCAGGCTGTTGCCGGTAACAACACCCGTTGAATAGCTGTTGGCGATGGATCTGCAGTTAAAACCCACCAGACCGCCAGTGCTCTGTCCGCCGGTGACGCACCGGTGCAGAAGCTGTCGGCTATGGAGCCTTCGTTTGCGCCCACTAGACCGCCGGTGCCCTCTCTGCCAGCCACAGTGCCGCTAAAATAGCTGCCAGTAATAGAGCCGTCGCTTGAGCCCACCAGACCCCCGGTGCCCTTTATGCCAATGACGCTGCCAGTGGAGTAACAGTCTGTAATTTGGGTGTCGCCACCGCTGTCCAGACCCACCAGCCCGCCGGTGTTCCGTTCGCCGGTGACGGTACCAGCAAAGTAGCTGTCGGTGACAACGCAGTGGTTTGCACCCACTAAGCCGCCGGTGCTAAGTTTGCCGTTAACGTCGCCAGTGAAGAGACTATTGGTGATGGTGCCCCAATTCCGGCCCACGAGGCCGCCGGTTCTTATTGCGCCGGTAACAGTGCCGGTGGAATAGCAGTCTGAGATGGTGCCCT
>DURJ01000045.1 GCA_012837285.1 Bacillota bacterium | reverse complement strand
GCCCAAAGGAGGAACATACCATCGTAAACATGTTTTTCACCGGCGAACGTGGTGTAGGCAAGAGCACCTTGCTTAACCGCCTGCTGGCCAAGCGCCAACTTAAGATAGACGGGTTTCGTACCCTGCCTTTTGTCCATCCTGGCGGCGGCAAAGGGTTTTATCTGGCTGCCAATGAAGAAGTTCCCCTGGCCAATCCCGGACCGGACAGAATCATCGCCCGGCGTGCAGCCGACGGCCGAATCGAAGAGCGATTTCCACATGTGTTTGATACAGTGGGAGTGAGGATTCTTTCCCGCTGCCTGAACAACCCACCGGATCTTATTGTCATGGACGAACTGGGCTTTCTGGAAAACCAAGCCCTGCAATTTCAGCACTGGGTATTTCGTTGCCTTGAGGCACCGGTGTCGGTACTGGGGGTCATAAAGCCCCGGTCAACACCGTTTTTAGACCGTATCCGCCAGCGTCAGGATGTAACTGTCTGCCCAGTAACCGTGGCTAACCGCGAGCAGATGTACCGGCAACTGGCAGCCAAATTCAGCAACCCCAACCACGATTCCTATCTCCCTACTGTTTCTGCCGGGCCTCAGCCACGGCCATAGTAAGGGCTCGTTCCACCAAGGCCGGCAGTACGCTTACGGTGCGCGGGCGCGAACTGCGTGGAGCGCTGGCTACAGCGTCAGCCACTGCCATCTGCCCGGCGGTGGCAATGGTAGCGGTATCAGGGGTTTTGCCCACCAGGAATTGTTCCGCCTCAGGGGCCCGCACCGGTCTGGGACCTACCGGGGCCATAACAATCCGCGCCCATTCAACTGCAGCGTTGGCCAAAGAGACCATGGCCGCTACACTGAGCACCGGCAGAGCCGACACTTTACGCCCGGACAAGCGGGCAAAGCCGGTTCCTTGGCCGGGGAGACAGCCGTGAAATTGAACCTGGGTTACTAGTTGGCACGTGCTGTCCACAGTAGAGCGGCCGCTGTCGGCGTACATATTTTCCACCGGAACTTGAACACTGCCGCTGCCGGTAGCGATGATAGCGTCAGCGCCCAAAGCCATCAGGACTACAGCCGTATCGGCTGCCGGGTGAGCAGTGACCACATTGCCTACCACTGTGCCCACACTTCTTATCTGCTGCGAACCCACGGAGCGAGCGGCGGTGGCCAGAGCCGAAGCCTTGTCCTGGATCAGCGGTGCCGTGCCTACCTCATGGTGGGTCACAGCCGCTCCAATGGAGATCACGTTGTTCTCATAGATAATGTGCTGGAGAGGGCCGATACGGCTAATGTTCACTAAGTACCGATAGTCAGGTTGGTCCCGGCCGGAAACCATCATCAAGTCAGTTCCACCAGCCATAACCCGTCCTTGTCCTTGATACTTCTCCAACAAGTACAGCGCTTCTCCTATGCATTCAACAAACACACATTTGTCCACTCCTATTTCCCCCCTGTTAGTTTTCAGCCGAAATCGGTGATTGGATTCTCTTTGTTTCCTTAACCAATTTCCCGATGCTTGCCGGAGCAGCAAAAAGGACAGAAGCAATAGCACCCACCGGTGCTACATGCCCCTGTCCTTTGGCCTGAGAGTTTCCCCTGTACAGGGTTACCCCTTCGGCGTTCCAGCCATGAAGATGATAGGCTGAACCTCTCCAGAGTGCCGTCCCGGCAAAGTATCGTGCCTGAGAGATTCGGTCGCTGCGCGTAGCGGCCCAGCGGCCTTGCTCCTTCGGCGCCTAGAGGACTCTCCTTTGCCCATCATTCGGCCCAAGCATTAGTCTATTAAGACTCTTTTGTAATGTTCATTATATCATGTCAACTCACCAGACTAGCATAAAGCATTTCTAT
>DURJ01000044.1 GCA_012837285.1 Bacillota bacterium | reverse complement strand
TCACCATGAGGAAGGAAGATGGTTTCTTGAACATAAAAGAACCCCGACGTGTATACGTCATGGAACAAGTGATGCAGGGTAAGATCACCGTCAGGCACGCAGCAGAGGTTCTCGGTTTAAGCGAACGCCAAATAAATTGGCAGCACTGCCACATGGCAATAGGGGTCGCAAAACCAGACCAGCCGCGAGGACTGTCCCCATGGCAGACCGGGTTGGGCCTTTGGTCCTGTTCCTGTTTAGGGCCTGCTCTCTTTGGTTAAGGATACAAATCAACGCCATACCAGTACGGTCACCTAATTTTTGTAAAAAGCGTTGACTTTAATTGGAATTCCTGGTATACTTTACTTGTAACATGCTGTCGAAATGAAGGGAGAGAGTTGGAACCATGATGAAATCTACCGGAATAGTACGAAAGGTTGATGAGCTGGGCCGGGTCGTTATTCCTATTGAACTGCGTCGTACGTTGGATATAGCTGAACGGGACGCCCTAGAAATTTATGTGGATGCCGATAAAATCGTTCTAAGAAAATATCAACCTGATTGCGTATTTTGCGGCAGCGCTGAAGATGTGGTTTCGTTTCAGGGCAAAAACGTTTGCCAAAAATGCCTAATGGCTCTGCAGTCCAAAGCTGCCTCAGCCTGAAATTGCACTTAGCGCCCCGGACTGGCTAGTATTTACTTAAGCTCTCTATGGCCAGGCTTAAAGTTAGCAGGATGCCGACATCTTAGTTATTGGTGTTGGAATCCTGTTTTTGTTTTGCGGCCACCATCCGCCGATAGACTTCTCGCCGGGACAGCCCCAGCTTCCTAGCCGCCGCCCGCATAGCTTCTTTTCGTTCTAAGCCTTCCTCCTGGAACTGGGCTACCAACGAAACCGGATCCGACGGGGGCGAACCATGGGTCGCCACCAAAGGCTCCTCTTGCGGCAGCCGGCCTCTTAATACCAGGCATATTTCGCCCTTTATCTGCCGCCGGTCAAACAGGCGGACCAGTTCAGCTAAGGAACCTCGTTGGACCTCTTCGTAGACTTTGGTCAATTCTCTGGCTACCGCAGCCGGCCGCTCCGGGGCCAGCTCGGCCAAGTCTTTCAAGGTGCGCACCAGGCGAGTCGGCGCTTCATAAAAAATGCCTGTTTCCGGTCGAGACAGAGCGGTTAGGAATAGCTCCCGTCGTTCCTGGCCCTGTCGGGGGGGAAAGCCCCAGAACGTAAACCGCTCGGTGGGCAGTCCAGAAATTACCAAGGCCAGGGCAAAAGCCGTGGGTCCCGGTATTGCTTCCACCGGCACCTGATTCTCCACTGCTTGCTGTACCAGGTGGCAGCCAGGGTCAGAAATACCCGGCAAGCCGGCATCAGTCACCAGGGCCAGTTTTTGGCCCGCCAGTAGCCAAGTCACTGCTTTGGCCGCCATTTGGCGCTCGTTATGTTCGTGGTAACTGGTCAGGGCCGTGTGAAGGTCAAAATGAGCCAACAACCCCCGCGTCCGTCGGGTGTCTTCGGCCAGAATAAGGTCTACCTCTTTGAGGACTCTCAAGGCCCGCCCGGAGATATCCTCCAAATTGCCGATGGGAGTACCAACTAAATACAATTTACCCGGCACCAAATCACCCCCTGTACCCAGTCACCATCTCCCTTTTCTCTTTATGCTTGCTCAGAATGGTTTTCGCCTTTTCCTCTCCGAAGCAAAGCCGCACAAAACAGACACTCCTCCCCCTGGCGCTGACTGCCGAAATGCATGGGACAGATGTGGTAACCTTCTCGGTAGAGACGGGCTAAATTGGCATATCCTTCACCCAGGGTCTGCTGAACTCGCTCGGTTTCCCGGGGCCGCTGCACGTCCGGCCGGGTTAATTCTGCTTTCATATCCTGCACAGCTGCCAGGAGCAATTCCAGTTGCTCTTCTAACCAGTTCAGTTTGGTCTCCATATCGGCCACACCCAGCCGCCTCCCTACGATAATTCTCCTGCCCCGGTACAAACCGGCGACAATGCCGATCGGCTCAGGGCCATAACTTTATAGAAAAAGGGGGGCCTCTGCCTCCCCTCGATCTGGTCTGCCTAACAGTGGTTCTCCTAAGCTACTCTCCCGCTCGCTCCAACGCATCGGTTACCGCTGCCTTGAATCCTTCACTGCTAAAAGTGGCCCCGGAAACGTTATCCACGTCCAGAACTTGCTCCTGGAGCATGGCCTGACGTAGTTTTGGTAACGCTTTCGCCCCTACGTCCGGGGTTTCGCGCTCCTCCAGTAGTTGGATATCGGCAATCTTGCCGCCAGTTACCGTCACCTTTACCCTGATAAGGGCTTCAAAACCATGGGCTTGTCCTTCGTACTGGCCGTCAGGGATCTGACCTAAGTCAATAACCACCTGATCCTGGGCGTATTTCTTCTCGATTTCCGTTGCCACCAGCTTTATGCCTCCGGCTACCGACCGCGAAGAAATGGTAGCACCGCTGATAGCTTGAACATCCTTACCCACCAGAAAGTCGTCGGTGGTGCTTTTCCCGATAAATTGGTGGGCAAAGGCCGACTCCGCCACTCTAGCTCCTAAACCCGGGGTTTCGGAATGCTGCAAAACCTTAAAGCCGGTAACTTCGCTGTCAGCGTTTACGCCCAAGGCCAGTTTCATTACACCGCCAAACCCTTTTTGCGGAAACACCGCCACTACACCCACGTCATTGTTACCTTTCCGGCCCAGGTAAAAAACCTTGTCCCCTTCTGGATTAGGCACGAAGGTTTCAGCCTCAGGGAGCAATTCTTTGAGTGCTTCCTCTAATTCTCGTTGTTCGTTTTCGGCAATAATGGGCTCCGTCTTGGCGTTGGTAAAAGCCAGGAGTCCCGCCGCCACCATGCAAATAATCATCAGTGTGATGCCCAGGCGTACAGGACTTTGCACGTCTAATCTCCTCCCTGTAGCAGTATGAATTAATCTAACTTATATTCTACATCAAAAACGTCATTCCTGCCAAGTTAATTGGTGTTTCCTGTCTATGTGAATTCAGGAGCGTTTGCACCCTTCTTCCTTCCCCGGTGTGGTTTCATCCTTGTCATCGGCCGGTGCTTCAAATTTGAGGCAGCACATCAGACGGCCGCACAATCCGGAAATTTTGGTCGGGTTCAGCGATAGATTCTGCTCTTTGGCCATCCGGATAGACACCGGTTGAAATTCACCCAGGAAGGTTGTGCAGCAACAAATACGGCCACACGGTCCCAGACCGCCGATCAGCTTCGCTTCGTCCCGCACACCGATCTGCCTGAGCTCAATCCGGGTTCTAAAAACAGCGGCCAAATCCCGAACCAGCTCACGAAAATCCACTCGACCATCAGCAGTGAAATAAAAGATAATCTTCCCCCGGTCAAAAGTATACTCAACCTCCACCAGGTTCATGGGCAACCCATGGGCTGAAATCTTTTCTTGGCAAATATCAAAGGCCTCTTTTTCCTTGACCCGATTTTGTTTCACCTGCTCCCGATCTTCAGCTGTGGCTATCCGCATCACCTGTTTAAGGGGAGCCACCACTTCTTCGTCCGCCACTTCCCGCGGCCCCAGTACCACCTCGCCGAACTCCACCCCGCGAGCCGTCTCCACAATAACGCTTTGCCCCACTTGGAGCTCCAGGTCAGTGGGATCAAAATAGTATATCTTACCCGCTTTTTTAAAGCGAACCCCTATTACGCGCACGAATATCTCACCTCTTTACCACCATTATTGTTTCGGCGCAATAAGTTGTACCAGCAGCGCCTCCAAACTCAAGCGCACATTAACATTAAGCCGGCCAAAAATGAGCTGACTCGTCTTTTCTATAGCCTGGTTGCAGTTGACCAGGTCCTCACAACTATAGCACGATGCCATTTGAGCCACCGCTTCTTCTTGGCCCCGATGGTACATTCCCTGGTCAACACCGGTGTGCCAGGCGAGCAAATCCCGATACCAACCTTGCAGAAGCGGCAGAAAATATTCCGGCGCTTGAGCAAAGCTTTCGGCAGCGGTAAAAAGCGCCGTTTTCCCCTGGGGCAGGTCTCGCACCAGCTGAACAAACTGTTCCTGCTTCTGGATGGCATCATCCTCGACCCAGCTTTGGGCCGCCGCCAGATCTCCCCCTGCCAACTGAGCAGCCAAGTGCGCCTGCTCCGGGCTACAGCCGGCTGCCTGTAAGCGCTCGGCCACAGCGGCCGGGGGCAGGGGATGAAAGACAATCTCCTGACACCGAGACACAATCGTGGGCAGCAGCGCCTGCTTATGCTCGGCGACAAGAATAAGGATTGTATCCGCCGGCGGTTCTTCCAACGTCTTCAGCAAATGGTTGGCTGCCTCCGGCAAAAGTTTCTCCGCTTCGAGCAGAATGTATACTTTGGTCCGGCCCACCAGGGTGGTGGTGCCGGCCCGACGGCACAGAGCCCGGATTTGATCTAAGCGCAAAAAGCGCCCCTGCGGGGTTAAGACCTCCACATCAGGATGACGGCCGGCAGCAATCAGGTTGCAGCTCCGGCAGGTACCGCAAGGTGCACCGGTAGCACAGTTTGCCGCTTGAGCCAGCAACAAAGCCGCCTCTGTTTTGCTGTCTGAATCCGGCCCTAAGAATAGATAGGCATGGGCCACCCGTCCCCGGGCCAGGTAATTTTGCAGTAATTTAGAAGCGGCCGGTTGATTCTTAAGTTTCTCCCAGCCCATAACCACCCTCCTACAGCTTGCGGAAATCCTCCACCGCCAGCACGAACACCGTTGCTCCCCCCACATTCACTTCCATCGGATAGGGGACATAAGTGTCCACTGCGCCACCCAGCGGAACCCAAGGCGTTACTGTCTGTTTGCGCGAACGACAGGTTTCCTCGATAAGCTGAAGTACTTCCTCCACTTTTTCGTCTTTAGCCCCCACCAGTAGGGTGGTATTGCCCTGCCGCAAAAACCCACCGGTAGAAGCCAGCCTGGTGGCTCGATAACCGCCACTTAATAGTTTCTCCAGCAAATGCGGCGCATCCTGATCTTGGACTACGGTTACGATAAGCTTCATATTCGCGCCTCCTTAACTAAACAATAAACCCCGGACCTCTTGCCTCACCAAGGCCTGGATCGTTTCTATATCTTTGTTATCGGCCGCTATGACTCGAATCCGCTCCGGCTCCTCCTGGGCTAAGGTTAAATACCCTTGGCGCACCCGGTGAAAAAAACCCAGGCTTTCTTGTTCTAAGCGGTCACCCCGTCCAGTGCGCGCCAACGCAACCGCTGGGGTAAGATCAAACAGCAGAGTCAGATCCGGTTTTAGCCCACCGGTGGCCCCAGCCAGCACTTGGTCGGCCCATAACCGCTTAAGCCTGCGCCCATACACTTGATACGCCCAGGTAGAATCGCTAAAGCGATCGGCAATAACAGTCCGCCCGGCTTGAAGGGCCGGTTGGATCACTGTACCCGTAAGTTCTGCCCGGGCAGCTGCATAGAGCAGCAGCTCGGCAGCCGACGTTTGCGGTCCGTCGGCGGCGGAAAGAAGAAGGGACCGTATTTTTTCGCCCAAGGGTGTTCCACCCGGTTCTCGAACAGACACTACCTCAAGGCCTTGTTCCTTGAGCCACGCCTCCAGCAGTCTAAGTTGGGTCGTCTTACCGGAGCCGTCGATACCTTCTAAGGTTATAAACACTATTATTCCTCCACCACGGCCACGCCCAGCCGCTGATTTTCATTTTGTGCTATCCCCTGAACCGGTATACCTAAACGAACATAGATCGCCAAAACTTCCACCGTCTTGGGGGTAAATTCTTCCCCCGGCCACACCAGCGGTACTCCCGGCGGATAAGGTACCACGGCTTGGGCGGCAATTCTACCCACTGCCTGCCCTAGCGGCACCGTACAGTGGCCAGCATAAGCCGCTGCCCGCGGTAACAGGGTCCCCTCTGTTATCGCCGGTATGGACGGCAACGCCCCGGGACCGGAAGCCCCTGGCCGCCTTTGCTGAGCCAACTCGGCTACAGCCTGTACCGCCATCTGAACACTGCCCTTGTCGTCTGCCGGTGTAACCACAAAAAGTAAGGTATCAAGTTCAACTAGTTCTACTTGAATTTTATGCTGACGCTGCAAATAAAAAGCCGCTTCCGGGCCTGTCATCCCTAAATCACTAACACTTATTGTTACTTTGCAGCGATCGCGCTCCACAGCCGCCGGCGGTAGCTCCGACCAAACGCCAATAGAAGGGATCGTCAGTAAAGCGGAACTAAGTTCTCCGGCCAACTGCCGGGCCCGCTCCCAGTCTTCCCGGCCTCTTTGGGCTGCCCGACGGCGAGCCAGATCCAAAGATGCCAGCAGCAAATACGAAGGGCTGGAACTTTCCAGCCAGCGCAGGGCCTCGGCTACCCGCTGCGGGGAAATACGCTCCGTGCCCAAATGCAGCCATGAGCTTTGAGTGAGCGATCCTAACAGCTTATGAGTGCTTTGCGCCGCCGCATCGGCCCCAAGCCGAAGCGCCCCTGCTGGAAAATCAGGATGAAAGTAAAAGTGCGGTCCGTGGGCTTCGTCAGCAATTACCGTCAGCCCAGCCTTTTGGGCCGCCTGGATCAGCTCCGCCGCCGGTCCCACCAGTCCATGGTAGGTTGGATGAACCAGCACTAAAGCCCGGGCATCTTCATGCCGGTCTATAAGACGTAGTGCCGCCTCTTGATCCCAGCCAGCCACCATACCCCACTTCGGATCCACTGTGGTCGGGTAAAAAACCGGTTTAAGATCACCTAATATCATTGCCGACAGCAAAGAGCGATGCGCATGGCGCGGTAGCAGCACCTTGTCCCCTGGCTGCGTTGCCGCTAACAGAGCGGCAATGAGGCCGGCACTGGTGCCGCCTACCAAGAAGAATGTATGACGGG
>DURJ01000043.1 GCA_012837285.1 Bacillota bacterium | reverse complement strand
AGTGACAGTTGTCAGCAGAGCAACTATCTCTACAACCGTGCCATGTCATAAAACTGCAAGCCCAAATCTTTATTGTTCCATTGCTTATCAGTTCCAATAATTGCACATTCCGTAGCCTTCGCCGAAGCTATTATTAAAGCATCGGGCAGCTGCTTGTGCACCTGCTCAAATTGCTCTTCCGTGATCAAATACATCCTGCCCAGCGTTCTTTCTTCCCTATTTTGCTGAGGATCAATGAAGGCAACACCGCCTCCGTTCCAAGAGTTGGATCTATTACCGAAGTATAGCCTGTGATGAATCACGATAGGCCTGTCCTTTATAGGCTCGCTCTTGTCTGCACAGCCCTTATAATCCTTGTTGTTAAGTTTGCAGAATCCACCCTTAACATAAAAGAGGAAGCGTTCTTTACTTAGATTAGAACCATAACAAGCGTACCACACATACTTATCAGTCATAATTTTCGCCTCCCTTGCATTGTCACCCATTCCAGGGCTGAGCACCAAATTCTACCTTGTCCTCCAGGCGAACCTCTCCGTTCCAAACATAGACATAAGCAGTAGTCTTAGTGTCACCTAACCAAACCTCAGCTGCTTGGCGGTTGTAAAGTCGCCCGTTACCCTCCAGAATATCCAATCGTTCCAAAGTCCCACCGTCAATCTCATAAAGCTCGCCCAGCACTTTTTCCTCTAAGTCCGGATACCCGGAAAAATGCCCAGGTGAAACAGAGCATATCCCGGCAAAACAGCCTGGCCTAAATATTTTTGCTCCTTTAGGTATCGGTCGTGGTTAGAGCGATCTTTCATCAAGGTTCCATATACAAATACCCTCATCAATTCAACTCCCCCCAAAATATCTAGTTTCTTCTATTCAATATCTCCACCACACTGTCTCTGATCTGGAAATCGGAGGCAGGAAATGAACCTCTTTCGTCTAAGTTTATAACGGGTCTCTTCACCTGGTTAATAAACACCGAGCAGCAGTTTTTGTCAGCAGCCCCACCTAGTTTGCTCGTAACAAGACCTAACTCAACAAGCCCATTGAGCCTGAATTTCAAAGGGCAGTGGATAATAATCAGTAATGAGCTATAGCGGAGTTGAAGAATATGAACCGCATTCAATTAGGTTGGATTGATTACTCTTCCGAACACCGAAATAAAGTACTGGCGGTGCTGAGCCTCCTTACAGCTCCAGGGGCCGTGGATGAACTGGGTATCGGACAAATCCGTGACGGGTTTGCGGATCTGCTATTCCCCGGCACGTCTACTATACATACCCGGGCGAAGTATTTCTTCCTCATACCTTATCTGTGCATGGAGCTGGAACAGCAGCGCAGCCTTGCGCCGAAGTCTTTCCTTCGGAAGCTTAACGAGATGGAATTGGATCTTATTGAACCCCTGAAAAATAGTGGGGAGACAGGCGTGATTGGAGCCACCGCAGGCAGGGGACTAAAACGGAAGCCTTCCAGCATTTATTGGACTGGACTGCGTACCTTGGGGATTTTTCGCTACCCGCATCTGTCTCTGGAGGACTATGCCCGGACAGTTTGTGCTGTAAATCAGGAACTGGCAGCCCAAAGGGCCCTGGGCCAAGGCACCGGCGATGAGCAGGCTCAAGATGATCTAGATGCTTACCAGAGCCGGGTTCCCGGCGGTTTTTGGCGCTGTCTGCCGCCACCGAAAGACTGGCAAAAACACGTCACCATCCAGCTGACGGCTGAAGAAGCAGCTTATCTCAAAGATCGAATTAATAAGGCACCCTTGACCCGAAATTCCCTCTTGGCCTATCTGACCAACCAAGACCCGGAAAAAATCCGGGCAATTGATCGGATTGAAGATCTGGGGCGGGTATTTCCTTTGCCGGATTCGATTCGTCATGTCTATGATATGGCAATACGTTTCTCCGATTTTATCTATGGCGCAACTTTGCGTTACAATGTAATACTTTCCACCGGAGAAAACAACGCGGCACTCAATCTCTGGGAAGCATGGCGCCAATCGCCTTTCGCCACTCTTGCCTTTGACGAATACAATCCTGATGAAGCTATGGATTTTCTGCGGATAAGCAATTACCGGTTACGTAGATTTCTGAGGCGATGGTGTGAAAGCTATCGGGCCGGCGATATTGAAACCGTGGATGAACTGATTGTGCAGCGCGAGATTGAGATTAAGTCGCGGGATCGGGCTAAACTGCGCAACCCTTCTGTGTACGTCTATCAGGATGGACACGGGATGCGAGGCGGGAAATTGGATTATCGCTATGGCAATGCCAAAGTAATTCTGGCGGATATTTTTGACGGATTGGAGAAAGCCCATGCTAAGACCATCAAGTGACCGACTAGACTACGGTGATTTACTCATACCGCCGCCGGAATATCAGGCAGATTTTGCCTTAGGCACAACCTACAGCCTGGATTTGGAAGCTCTGGTGGGATTCCCCTTGGCTTTGTTTTTGTCCGAGGAAATGAATGAGAGCCTGTTGAATAATCCTCTGGTGGCACTGGAAGGCTTGCGCCGCAGCTCCCAACGGATTGCGGTTTTATGCCAAGGTGGTCAGATCAAAGTACCGCAAAATCGAAATGCCGCCTTCTCCCTCTTAGAAAACAGTGTTTTCGAAGTGGTACTGCCACAGTATCGATCTTTTCATCCCAAGACTTGGCTAGTTCGCTATCAGGATCGGGAAAACCAGCCTCTTTACCGCCTGTTGGTTTTGAGTCGCAACCAAACTTTTGACAGAAGCTGGGACCTGGCAGTCTGTCTGGAAGGAAAACCGGCTGAAACACCGGAGGACGCCGCAGCGGCCACCAAACAAAACCGGCCTTTAATCGCTTTTGTAGAGTATCTGCGGGCTAAAGTCAAAGACCGCAAGAAACGTAATCAAATATCCCAAATGCTAACAGAACTGGTACATATTCGGTTCGACACCAATGACCCGAACTACCCTTCTTTCTCCTTTCTCCCCTTGGGAATTCCTCAATATGAAAAGCAGCCGAATGGACTGTTCGAAACCTACAAAGATCTGCTTGTTATCTCCCCGTTTATCAGCAAGGGTAAGGTGCAGCAGTTGAGTAACCTGGCCCTGTCCAACTCCACTCGCACGTTGATCACCCAACGGAAAGAAATTATGAAACTACCCCCGGAACTGCTGAAGGCATTTGATGTTTATGCCATGAAAGAAGCGGTGGTAGAAGGAGAGGAAGGCCTGAGCGGCGACGACTTAGATTATGAAGCCTATCAAAACCAGGACATCCATGCCAAGTTTTACGCCCGTTCTAAATACGGACAGCACTTGTTTTTCGTTGGTTCAGCCAACTGCTCTGAGCGCGCTTTTGGCGGCAATGTTGAGTTTTTGCTGCAGTTGCGTTATCGTAAACATGGATTTAGGATCCAGCATTTGCTGGACGACTTATTCGGCGCCGATGAAAGAGAGAATCCCTTTGAACAGATCAAGGAACTGCCGGAAGTCGATGCGCCCCAAACCACAGATACTGATTTGCTGGAAAAGGCCATCCGGCAACTGTGCCGCAGCCGTTCTAGAGCCGAGGTGATACCAGAAGGCTGGCAGTATCGGGTAACCATCAAGTTTAGCCGAATTCCACAAGACATAGACTTTACCATTGCTTCCTTAACGGGGCTACAGCCCGTGAAGCTGAAACAGACAACTAGCCTCCCTCTCTTTCCACTGGAGCAGCTAAGTGAGTTTTACCAGGTGACAGCCAGTAAAGAAGGTGCCTCTTTGACCCGGATAATCAAGATCAGAACCATCGGTATCCCCAAAGAACGATACAAAGCAATCTTTAAGTCCGTTATCCGCGATCGCGAAACCTTTATGAAGTACGTGGCCTATCTGCTGTCCGACAGCTGGCTTCTTTCAAGCCTGGAGCAGATGGGAACCGATCGGTTGGGTAAAGGCAAGTGGGCCGCCGGTTGGTTGCAAGGGCCGGTTCTGTACGAAAATATGCTAAAAACTGTGGCCCGGGAACCGGAACGCTTAAATGAGATCGACCGCGTTATAGAGCTAATAGATGACCCGGAAATCATTCCGAACTCCTTTTATCAGTTATATCAGACTTTTACTACGGCAGCAAGGAAAGTGAAAAAAAGTGATTGACCTGGCAGAAAAAGAAAAAGGAGTTTTATCAGGGTTGAAAGACTTTCAGCTGGCAACGGTGAACAGGGTGTACGATTTGTTTCGGCAAGGATTTCATCGAGTGCTGGTGGCTGATGAAGCAGGCTTGGGTAAAACCCTTGTGGCCAAAGGCGTTATTGCAAAAATGGCCAGCTATCATCAAACAAGACCGCAGAAAGACTTGTTTAAGGTGGTCTATGTCTGCTCTAATCAGAACATTGCCGAGCAAAATCTAAGAAAGTTGAAAGTCCATGCAGACGTTAAGGTGGATGGACTTTCAGACACTCGGTTATCGATGCAGCATCTGAAAATCTACGGGCAAATGCACGATCCAAGTATACGGGAAGGCTTCGTGCAGCTTATCCCGTTAACACCGGGCACCTCTTTCTCCATGACAGGCGGTTATGGCAGTGTGCTTGAACGAGCGCTCCTTTATGCCATTTTCCGGCGCATTCTATTCTTTACTCCTTATTTACCACAGCTGGAAGAACTGATGATGGCCCATGCCACCAAGGGCTGGCCAGGTTGGTCGCGTTGGTTTGAGCAACTGGTGGTCGAGGTGGATGAGAAGAGTGGCGGAACTTACTTAGGTCATATGCTGGCCAACGTAACTGCCTGCCTTAAGGCCGATCCGGAGCTGCTGCAGCTGGCTGAAACGGTGTTTACTTCAATTGAGGCCGTTGGTTACCGCAATACGCCAAGGGCAAATTACCTGATTCTGCGCTGGCGCAAAATGATGGCTGAAATCAGTGTGGAGATGATGGATGCTGACCTGGTGATCATGGACGAGTTTCAGCGTTTCCCTGAACTCCTTAGGCTGGACGAAGATAACGAAACGGCTATGCTGGCTCGCCGGTTTTTCAGCCCTGACAAAGACAAAGAGCACCATCCGTACATTCTCCTGCTGTCAGCAACCCCCTATAAACTATATTCCACCCTGGAGGAGATCCAACGAAACCGAAAAGACGAACACTACCAGGAGTTCATGGAGGTAATAGGTTTTCTCTTTGAGCACCAGGCGGACCTGCGCCAAGAGTTCAAGACTGCTTGGACAAACTATTCCACGACATTAAACGAAATCACCGGTGGCGACGCAGCACTCATAGTAGCCCGTAAGCAACGGGCAGAAGAATGTCTGTATGATGGTGTTTGTCGAACTGAGCGCATCAAGGTACCCGGAGCTTCAGAGTTAATTCAGGTGGAAACCGGGCACAGGCCCCTGAAAATCCACGAAGATGATATCCTAGCTTTCGTAGAAATAGACCGAGCGCTTTCGGAGTTAGGATTAAGCGGTGCAGCTTCGGTGGAATACATTAAGTCCGCACCTCTCATCATGTCGTTTATGCAGCACTACAAGCTAAAACAGAATCTGCAAGATAAAATAAAGACAGCGCCGGAGAAACTATCCCTGCTGAAAAGCCGGCGATTGTGGGTAAGCCGGCCTAAGATTGCCGGATACAAAGACCTAAAGGTAAGCCATGCCCGCTACAACAGGTTGAAGGAAGTAGCGCTGCCACCTCAAGCTGAAAAGCTGCTGTGGGTGCCGCCGGCTCTGCCCTATTATCCGCTGGGCGGACCATTTAATAATCAAGAGGGTTTCTCCAAGACATTGGTATTTTCGGCCTGGGAAATGGTTCCGCGGGCTATAGCCACCTTATTGTCCTATGAAGCAGAACGTTTGACCATCGGCAAACTAATTAGAAAAACACCCCGCACCGGACACGAGAGCCGTAGCTATTTTGCCAAAAAGCGTTTTCCGGCACCCAGGATTAGATTTGCCCTTAAAGATAACAAGCCAGAGAACATGAATTATCTTTGTCTTTTGTATCCCTCGGCCTCACTGGCCTCCCTTTACAACCCAATTGACGCCACAAATCGCAGGTTAAGCCTGCCCCAAATTCGAACCGAAATCGGACAAAAACTCAAAGATCAATTAGAGCAAATGAAATCCCGTGTACAGCGGGGAGATCAGCGCCAGGATGACCGCTGGTATTACGTGGTGCCGCTGCTGATGGATCAGGACCATCCAGCTATGAAGGCCTGGTTTCAAGAGCCGGTATTGCGCAACCTCACAGAAACCATAGATGGAGTCGACGAATATGAGGACGACAAAGGGATTCTTTCCCTGCATCTTCAAGAACTGAAAAGGTTGTATAACGAGCCAGACCTGCTGAACTTGGGCCGGATGCCTGGGGACCTGGTAGAGGTACTGGTTAACATGGCTATGGCATCGCCGGCAGTGTGTGCTCTTAGAATGCTGGAT
Source organism: Bacillota bacterium (assembly GCA_012837285.1). Taxonomy (NCBI): domain Bacteria; kingdom Bacillati; phylum Bacillota; species Bacillota bacterium. The sequence goes on along the minus strand of DURJ01000043.1, from coordinate 1,218 downwards.
CCGGAGGCTCCTGAAGCCGTGGACTTGGCACTTCAACTGGCAAAAACCGTCGTGGATCGCTTTAACAATCCCGAAGCAATTGCTATAGTAGATTTGTCTTACGGTCAACCGGGAGAAGGGATCTACTGGAAACATGTCCTGCAGTACTGTCTGGACGGAAACCTGCAAGCTGTTTTGGATGAATACTCCCATATGTTGATGGAAGGATATGATTACAGCAAGCAAGATCGGCAAGAGCGCAATCGTGTGCTTACAGCGGACATGATTCGAACCCTCAAGACCCATACTGCCAGTTATATTGTGGATACCTACCAGAATTTCGGTGATCGGGTAAAGAACCCCCACAAAACCAGTCGTAAGGCCCGCCCCATGCGTATGCGTTCCCACTATGCCGTGGGTTTTTATGACACCAGAAGCGAAGGAACAAGCATTCAGCGGAAAGAAAACATCCGGCTAAGCTTTAACTCCCCCTTCCGGCCTTTTGTGCTGGCCACCACCTCTATTGGACAAGAAGGGCTTGATTTTCATTACTACTGTCGCAACATCGTTCATTGGAATCTCCCTTCAAACCCCATCGATCTTGAGCAGCGCGAAGGTCGTATCAACCGTTACAAATGCCATGCCATCCGCCAAAACATCGCCTACAAATATGGGGAAATGCTCTTCCGAAACGACATCTGGCAGGAAATGTTTGACCAAGCCCAGAAAAAAGAAAGCAACTCCAAAACCAGTGAGCTAGTGCCCTTCTGGTGTCTGCCCCAGCAGGGGGATGAATCGCAGCCTTACCAAATTCAACGTATTGTTCCCCTATACCCTCTGAGCAGGGATAGTGCCCGTTACGATCGGCTAATGAAGATTCTCGCCCTCTATCGCTTAAGCTTAGGGCAAGCCAGACAAGAAGAGTTAATCGATCACCTCTTTGAGACCGGATTTGAGGAAATAGGCGACCTGTTTATGAATTTGAGCCCGTACTTTAGAGCCTTGTCATAAGTTCCATACACAAACACCTGTATCAATCCAACTCACCCTCGATAGCCCAGGACTACTCCTGCCCATTCTGCCTAGCTTGTACAACAAACCTGCCGTTTTAACTACTTCAACTTCATCGAGAATGCCAAGGAGGAAATGTCAGCCGTGTTCAAGGACGTGGCGGTGCTAAATGTGGGTTTCGCGGCCGCTTGGTATATCTGCACCCCCTGCACAAAGGATCACGCTCCT
>DURJ01000042.1 GCA_012837285.1 Bacillota bacterium | reverse complement strand
TTGGACAAAGTGTCTAAGGAGGTTGTTTCATGAATGGATTTGAGGCCCAAAACCAAAAGGTGGCAGTCATACAAGGCAATGAAGCAGTTGTCGAAGGGGCCATCGCCGCAGGCTGCCGTTTTTTCGCCGGTTATCCGATAACTCCGGCTTCCGAAGTAGCCGAACTGATGTCACGAAGATTACCACAGGTCGGTGGTGCCTTTCTCCAGATGGAAGACGAGCTAGCCAGTATAAATGCTGTCATTGGAGCGTCCTGGGGGGGCATGAAATGCTGTACCGGCTCATCGGGTCCGGGTATTAGCTTGATGCAGGAGGGCATCGGGTATGCGGCGGTAACCGAAACCCCATGTGTAATCATTAACGTTATGAGGGGTGGGCCGGCTACCGGACAGCCAACCATGGCGTCGCAACAGGATATATTCCAGGCCAAATACGGTTCGCATGGGGATTATGAGATCATTGCACTTTGCCCCGCTTCCGCGCAAGAAGCATATGAACTAACCATAAAAGCTTTTAACCTGGCTGAGATCTATAGGGTGCCGGTTTTTCTTCTGTCAGATGAAATAGTCGGCCACACCAGGGAAAAAGTTGAATTTAGACCTTACGATGTTGTTGAAAGAAAGGCGCCTGAGAAATCGGGATATTTACCCTACCGCAGCCGGCCGGACGGGTTGTTAGACGGAATGCCCGCCTTTAATCAGGGGTACAAATTATTAATCGATGGCCAGCTCCATGATGAAGCCGGTAACCGGGCGGGCGCTAATATAGAAAAAAGTGCGCGACTGGTCAAGAGACTATGTAATAAAATAACGGATCATATTGATGATTTGACGGACTTGGACATACAGAAAATGGAGGATGCCGAAATCGGCATAATTGCCTTTGGTAGCGCGTCGCGACCGGCAATGGAAGCGGTATCGGTTGCGCGCAAAATGGGTATTCGTGCCGGCCTAATAAGGCTGAGGACACTTTTCCCATTTCCGGAAAAACGGATCGCCGATCTTACCAAAGCTGTTAGTACGCTGCTGGTTCCAGAATTGAACATTGGAAAACTGGTCCTGGAAGTAAGACGTAGTGCGCCTGGTAAGCAAGTTGTTTCATTGCCTAAACTAGGTGGTGCATTGCATACTCCGGACGAAATACTCGCGGCGATCAAAAAGGAGGTCCGCTAAATGAATCTGTTAGGGGAAAAGTATTTAAGAAAAAGTGCTTTGCCCACCATTTTCTGCCCTGGTTGTGGTGATGGGACGATACTAAGGGCTGCAATTGACGCCATTGATAAGTTAGGTATAAGGGATCAGGTTGCTTTGGTCGGTGGAATTGGTTGCTCAGGCTGGATACCTGTCTATATCGACGCTGACGTAATTCATACTTTGCACGGCAGGGCTATTCCGGTAGCAACGGGACTAAAGGTTAGTGATCCGGACCGGAAGATAATAGTCTTTACCGGAGATGGGGATAACGTTGGAATAGGCGGCAATCATTTTATTCATGCTGCCAGAAGGAATGTTGATATTACCGTTGTTATGATTAATAACCAAATCTATGGCATGACCGGTGGACAGGCGGCGCCCACAACCCCGTTTAAGGCACGGACCCAGACCTCGCCTTACGGAAACCAGGAGCGCTCGTTTAATGCTTGCCAACTGGCAATTGCCGCCGGGGCCACTTTCGTAGCGCGATGGACCAGCGCCCACCCCGCACAATTGGTGGCCACGCTCCAAAAAGCTATTATGCACCAAGGCTTTGCCTTTATCGAGGTCCTTACTCAGTGCCCCACTCAAGCCGGCAGGTACATTATGAATACTAATAACCCAAGTGAACTAGTAGCCATGTTGCGAGAGAAGACAATGCCTATTAAGCAATATCAAGCCCTCACGGATGAGGAGAAGGACAGCAAGATCCCCGTCGGCGTTTTCCGCCAGGAACAGGGCGTTCAGGAGTTATCAGACAGTATATACAAGCTTTCGAGGGGGGTAGCAGGGTGTTTGAAATAACGGTCGATGAAAAGTATTGTAAGGGTTGCCATCTATGCATTTCTGAATGCAAACAAACAGTATTGACCGTTTCCGACAAGAGAGGTAAAACGGGTTCTTTTCTTCCTATTGCCAGTAAGGCCGAAAATTGTATTGGGTGTTTAAGATGTGAAAAGATATGCCCCGACTTAGCTATCATGGTAAAGGAAGTGGCAAATCGATGAAGCAAGAAATTAGGTTCGCCGGATATGGTGGGCAGGGCGTGATCCTGGCTGCGGTAATTCTGGCCGAAGCAGCCGGTTTATACGAAAACAAGGAAGTGGCCCAAACTCAAAGCTACGGACCGGAAGCAAGAGGGGGCGCTGCCAGAGCGGATGTGGTTATTTCGGATAACGCGATAACCTACCCCCGAATCACCGAACCGGATATTGTGGTACTTCTGTCTCCTCCCGCCGCCGACAAGTACTTGCCGCAGGATTGCTCCAAGAGGATGGTTTTCCACGATAGCACGATGGTGGATCTTTCTAAAGCCGATATCGACAATCTGTTTAGCATTCCGGCTACGCAGCTGGCCGAGAATGAGTTGGGAAATAAAATATGTGCCAATATTGTTATGTTAGGGGCTGTGGTGGGGGCGAGTAGAATTGCTTCCATGGAGTCCTTAAAAAAGGCATTAGTAAACAATGTTCGCCCACAGCATAAGGACCTAAACCTGAAGGCTTTGGATTTGGGTTTTGCTTTGGGGCAGAGCATGAGGTAGGAGGTAAGCACCATTGGATCTCTACGAATATGAGGGAAAACGGCTGCTTAAACAGTTTGGTATACCCACTCCCAATGGAGAGCTAGTGGCTAACCCGAGCAGCGCCGAACAAACTGCGCGTCAATTGGGTGGAGCAGTAGCTATTAAGAGCCAAGTGCTAAGCGGTAAACGTGGGAAAGCAGGGGGCATCCTTTTGGTAGAAACCCCGGAAGAAGCAGCTCAAGCCGCTGATCGTTTGCTGTCTTCCATTATCAATGATGAAAAGGTGCAGACGCTGCTCGTTGAGGAGCAAATATGCATTGCCGAGGAGATATATGTTGGCATAACCATTGACCGCTCGCGGGGAAAATCTTTGCTAATAGTATCCCGCGCCGGCGGCATCAATGTGGAAGAACAGATAGGCGGCAGTACACAAGTTATGAAAATGCCACTGAACAGCCTAGAACCTTTTTGGGTTTACCAACTATATGAGCCCCTAAAGTCCATTGGACTGGAAGGGCAGGTACTGAGGAATGTGGCCAGTACTGCCTTCTCCCTTATCCGGCTATTCTTTGAATGCGATGCCACAACCGCAGAGATTAACCCGCTGGCGATTACCACAACGGGGAAGGTAATAGCCCTGGATGCCAAAATTGTCCTGGATGATTCGGCCAGATTTAGGTCGAAGTATTGGCCGTCCAGAGAGGACAGATTGGCTCCATTGGAAGCGCGGGCTAAAAATGCCGGCCTAGCTTATGTACCGTTACGAGAAGACGGAACTATTGGTGTTATCGCCGGGGGAGCTGGCTTAGCGATGGCCACGGTGGATATGATTGCCGTTTATGGTGGTGAACCCTCGGACTTTCTTGATACGGGAGGTGGTGTAACCCAGGAGCAAATGGCCGAAGCCGTAAACATTATAGCGCACAAGCCCAATGTCAAGGGAATCTTAATCAATGTATTCGGTGGAATAAACAATTGTGAAATAATGGCCCGAGGTATAGCAAAGGCAATCGATGATGGAATTTCACCGGTAGTAGTTGTAAAAATGAGAGGGCATGGACAGGAGGAAGGGTGGCGGATACTGGAGGAGCGCAGCGTACCAATCATAAAGCACGGGACTACCGAGGACGCTATACAAACACTGTTGGCAGAACTAAAGGCAGCAGGTGAGTAAGAGGGTGAATATAGATGGCTATACTGGTGAACCAAAACACAAAGGTCATAATTCAAGGAATAACGGGTAAACAAGGGATGTTCCATGCCCAAAAAATGCTCGATTATGGGGTTCATGTAGTCGGAGGAGTGACTCCAGGCAGGGGCGGGCAAAAAGTCTGTAATGTACCGGTATTTGATACGGTAAAGGAAGCTAAAAGCGCAACCAATTGTAATGCAAGCATGATTCTTGTGCCTCCACCGTTTGTTCTGGATGCTGCAGTGGAGGCAATTGAAAGTGGGATCGAGTTAATCGTAATAATCACCGAGCATGTACCCGTTCACGACGGAATAAAAATAAAAACGCTTGCTGATAACGCAAAGTGCAATGTTATCGGACCCAATACCATCGGTGTTATCAGCCCGGGAAAAGGCATGGTTGGTATTATGCCCGGTTACATCTATAGCGAAGGCAATGTAGGCATCATTTCCAGAAGCGGGACGCTTACCCATGAAATAGCCTCTAACCTTACCTTTCGGGGAATAGGGCAGTCGACTTGTTTGGGCATAGGTGGTGATCCGGTTATCGGGACAGGCTTTGTGAAGGCGCTGCAATTGCTTCGCGATGATGACGAGACAAAAGCTGTGATAATGATCGGTGAAATCGGAGGTGCCGCTGAGGAACAGGCAGCAGAATATATTAAAACCTCCTCTTATCCGAAACCCGTATATGCATTTATCGCGGGTCAAAACGCTCCCCAGGGCAAACGAATGGGACATGCGGGGGCAATTGTAGAAAAGGGCAGTGGCACCGTTGAATCTAAAATTGAGACCCTGCGGCAAGCGGGCGTAAACGTAGTAAACAGGTTTGACGAACTCTTGGAGATTAAGATTAATTAGTGTGCGGGCATCAGCTTAACCATAAAAGTCTCGGTACTAACAATAAGGAGGGCTTGTTGTGGCTAAAAAGACAGCGTACGAAACAGCTATGGAGCAATTGGATTTAGTGGGTAAGCGTATGGGTTTGTCTGAAACTGTCATTGAGCAATTACGCGAACCGGAACGTAGCCTTAAGGTACGATTTCCGGTAAGAATGGACGACGGGAAAGTGAAAACTTTCACTGGTTATCGTGTCCAGCATAATTCGGCGCTTGGACCTACCAAGGGAGGCACACGCATACACCCCGAGGAAAGCTATCAGGATGTTGTGGCGCTATCATTTTGGATGACCATAAAGAACGCTTTGGCTGGTATTCCGGCTGGCGGCGCAAAAGGCGGCATAGTCGCTGATACGCTTAAGTTATCCGATAGCGAATTAGAGCGCGTCTGCAGAAAATATGTCCGTGAAATCAGGCTGGTAATGGGTACACGAAAAGATATCCCAGGCCCGGATATTGGGACCCCACAAAAAATAATGGGTTGGTTCATTGACGAATATGAACAGTGCTTAGGCGAACACGAACC
>DURJ01000041.1 GCA_012837285.1 Bacillota bacterium | reverse complement strand
TAGATTATGTGGTGAATGCCCTGGATGACATCTTAAGCCACCAAAAAAGCTTCTTATCCATCGCCTTTTCCACTGGCAAAACTATGCTAGGCCGGTTAGTGCAGGGGAAGAAAGAAAAATAGGAGAAGAGCAAGATCCTTGATCAAAAGTAAGGAATTTGGCAGAGTGGAAGCACTTAGTCAAACTAAGGATCCTGGCAAAATTTTCTTGATAATACTCCGGAAGACGTCGATGAACCCCTTGCTGAAGAAGAGCTTCTTGCAATTAGTAAGGCAGAACAAGATATAGTCCTAGAACGAGTAAAATGTTGGGAACAAGTTAAGAAGGAACTTGGCTTATGAGACGTTACTTTTTCACGTATAATAAGAGCCAAGCACCGGCGGCCAACAGCGCGAGTCCCAACAGCTTGGTCCAGGTAAACGGTACTTTGTCCAGCCCGAAACAGCCCAAGTGATCGATACACAGGGCAGTAAGGACTTGTCCCACAATAATGGCCGTGGTGGCGCTGGCCACGCCTAAGCGGGGAATCACCGCGGCTACGCCGGCGATAATGAGTACGTTAAGTACACCCCCTAAATAAGCATACCAAGGAACAGTTGCAATTTTGGCCCAGTTGGCGTGGCCAAGGCCAAACACAACCGCCGCCGCAGTAAGGACAGTGCCAATGATATGAACTACTAAGGTGGCGGGGAACAAGCCGATGACCTTATTTAAAGCGGCATTGAGTGAACCTTGGACCGCCATGGCCAGTCCGGCCACAGCGGCCAAGCCCAGCATTAAGAATTGCACCGGCGTGCTCCTTTCTAAAGTAACCTTAAGACTAACCGAAGACGGGACAGGAAAGGCACGCCAAGACATAAAAGAAAATGTGCCCGCCTGTCCCGTTTAATCCGGGAGAAGAAGGCCAAGCTAAAACGCCGGCCTTCTCTAATTTTAGGTTAAATTGGTAGCTTAAGTTATCCTTGAGTGAGCAGTGATTGTTGGGCCATTTGAATCATGCGCCGCACCATGTGTCCACCCACAGCGCCACAGTCGCGGGAAGCTATATTGCCCCAATAGTCTTCCGAACCTTGATAAACAGGGATACCCAGTTCAGCGGCAATTTCGTATTTCATATTGTCCATTACCTGGTGCGCTTCCGGCACCACATGCGGACGCTTGTTCCAACTTCCTCTTGCCATCTTTGTGCCACCTCCTGACCTTAGTCTGTCCGAAAGGGTGTTTTACTTACTGCAAAATTTCAGGAAGAGGGAGCGGTTTCTTCCTTACCAGTGGTTTACAGTTTGGCAAGCAGGTTTTTGTCTTAAATCAGCGAACATAACTAAGCGAGATGGCTTTTTGCCTGATCTTAGCTTTAGTATGCCCATGTTTACTACTTCATTTAGCATCATAGAGTATAAAAGGATGGTAATTTATGCCAAATTATCCAAATTACGCTGCAGTTTTAGCCAAACATATTATTCTCGCTCAGGTAGGTAAGGAAGAAGTCCCTACTTTGCCCCTGGCAGCGGAAGCAAAGGTGGCGGCTCAGCTAGGCCTCAAGCGGGCTGATTTGCAGCGGGCCGCTTTAGAGGCCGGTATTGTCCCACGGCGGTATCTGCGCAACATAGGCACCATCGGGATCAAAGGACAGCTTAGCCTACTTAAAGCCACAGTGGCGGTAATCGGCTGCGGTGGACTAGGAGGCTTGATTGTTGAACTCCTGGCCCGCATGGGGGTGGGAACGCTCATCTTAGTGGACGACGATGTATTTGAGGACAGCAATCTTAACCGTCAGCTCTTGTGTTCTGAGGCCGATGTGGGGAAGCCCAAAGTCATGGCCGCTTATGAGCGGGTTCGAGCTATTAACTCTGCTGTGGACGTGTGCTGTTTCCAACAGCGGTTAGAATACGAGAATGCACGGGCCATACTTCAGGGGGCGCACCTGGCAGTGGACGCCCTGGATAGTCTTCCCAGCCGGTTTGTATTGGAGCAAGTGGCGGGTGAGCTGGGTATTCCTTTAGTTCACGGAGCCATTGCTGGGTTTTTGGGTCAGGTAATGACTGTGTTCCCCGGCGACTCCGGCTTGCGACAAATCTATGGTGAACCAGGCGGCCGCGAGCGAGGCATAGAAGTAGAAACGGGTAATCCGGCGGCTACACCGGCGTTAGTGGCAGCGCTGCAAGTGCAGGAGGCAGTTAAGCTCCTTACCGGTATAGGCGAGCCGTTGCGGGAGCGCCTGCTTTATCTGGACACCCTCAGCGGTGAGGCTTCGCTGCTCAAGCTGGCTGAGACCGGTACCGAAGAACATAAGCGCAAGATCCCAGCGGCTGCCTTCAGAGCACCATCCCCCATAAGCTTTGTCGGCACATCCGGCTCGGGGAAGACTACTCTCTTGGTAGAGCTCATTGCCGAGCTGGCCGGTCGGGGACTAAAGGTGGCGGCGGCTAAACATAGCCACGCCCTGGTGGATTTGGATAAAGAAGGAAAAGACAGTTGGCGTTATCGTTTGGCCGGGGCCAACAGCGCTGCTTTTATCAGTAGCGGGCAAGCGGCGGTGTTCTACCACGTTACGGCCCAAGAAGCAGCCGAGAGGGTAAAGGACTGGTTTCCCGACGCGGATGTTATCTTGGTGGAAGGGTATAAAACCGGGCCCTTTCCGAAAGTATTGGTTTACCGCGACGGTGTATCGGAAAAAATATCACCTTGGCCGGAGAACATAATTGCTGTCGCCGGTGATGTGGAAGCGGCCAAGAGGGCTGGTTTGTCAGAAACTCTCCCCGGTTTCGGCTGGGGTGATACCGCCGCCCTGGCTGACCTTTTGCTCCAACAACAAGCCCTAATCAAGTAGGGATCTTGGCCGCTATAGTGTGTGCGGCCACCATCTTTCTAGGGGCGGCCCTCTGTGGCCGCCCGGTATTTTCTGGCCTAACGATAGTTGGGTGTTTTTTTGTCCAGGAGCGTAACTTTGGCCCAGGGTAAACAGTTAATACATATGAAGGGTGTTTTCGGGGAAAGGGTGAAACCATGTGCCGGCTCTTACACGGGACCAAGAAAGCTCTTTAGTGGCGGACGCCAAAGCTGATCCGGATGCTTTCGGCGACCTTTATGAGTACTACTTACCCAAAATTTACCGCTTTGTTTATTACCGAACGGGGAACAAGCACGAGGCCGAAGATGTAGTGGCCCAGACGTTTCTGCAGGCAATTGAGAGTTTACCCGGGTACGAGGACCGCGGTTTTTCTTTGGGCTGCTGGCTGTACAAAATAGCGGGCAATCTTATCCAAACACGGCTAAAATCGAGAAACCGAGAAATACCACACTCGGAAAATGTGCCTGAGGCTGACTGGGATGTGAGTCTTGAACTCTTGCCTGAGCAGCTTTCTTTGCAGCAAGTACTACAGACTCTGCCTGATGCCCAGCAGCAGGTATTGGTTCTTCGCTATATTCAAGACTTGAGCATAAAAGAAGTGGCCCAGATCGTGGGCCGATCAGAAGGCGCAGTCAAGCAGCTGGCGTTTCGAGGACTGCAGAACATGCGCGAAAGGATGAACTGCCTTGAAAAACAATAATTGGGAAGCGGAATTCATCCAACTGGAAAAAACCATAGGGGAAGAATTGCGGAAGCTGCCGCCGGTAAACCCGGACGAGGAATTCAAGGAGCGCTTAAAACAAGGCATGTATTCTAAAATGCCCCCAACCCCAAAACGGCGGCCAAGGCCGAGAGCGAACAGAAGACCATGGTTTAGGGTAGGTGCTTTGGCAGCAGGCTTGCTGTTGGCGCTGGTCCTGGCTAGGTTTAGCTTGGCACCTGAACCGGATCCCAACACACCGTCTATTGGGCCGTTCCTGGTGCCCACAGTTCAAGCCAGCCCCGGCGGCAGCAGTGGTTTCCTATCTTCTGCCGGACTAGATCAAGTACGCCAGGTGGAGTTTATGGTTCAAGGTGAACTTCCGTCTTTACCTGATAAGGCTACGGCTCTAAAGTATACTGATAGTTCCTGGACCATGAACGAGGTTCTGGAATTGGCTACCAATTTGGGGCTAAAAAACCCGAAGCGGTTAGGAGAAGAACCGTCACCTGCACTGGGGCCGACTTTTATAGAAGCTGACAACGGCCGCTTGTATGTATGGCTAGGTCCGAGTAATTGGCTTCTAGAAACTGATCAGCAGCTTATTACAACAGATAAAATAGATGAAAGCAGCGCGGAACATGCTGTTAGCCGCTGGTTGCAGCAAGCGGGGCTCTTTCCCTTAGAAAAGAATTTACAAGTGCAGGTTCAGCCGAGCGATGACGGGTTCAGTACCGGCTGGGAAGTAACTATCCGTCCGATAAGTGGGCCCGAGGGAAAACCCATTATGGGTAGAGGACCGGAGATTAGTGCCATGGTAAGCTCTGACGGGCAGTTGCTATCTGTATCTTATATCTGGCCCGAGGAAGGCAAGGAGATAGAATTGCCCCTGGCCGATTTTGAGCAGGCGCTGGACGCTTTGGCCAGAGGTGAGGGCAGCTTTGAAGTTGCCGATTATCGGCCCTTTGAGCAAGGGAGGGCTGTAGTAACTGAAGCTGAGCAGGGTTATCAATTGGTTTACCCGTTGGACGACGCTCCTTACCTGATACCGGTGGCTATCTTTCGCGGGCAGCACGTTGTTGGTGAAAGTACGGCTGATTTTACCGCTTGGGTTTCCTTGCTACCGCCGTATACCAACGAAAATAGCGGCAATTTCCTCCTGGAAACTCAATTGCCGCCACATAAAAAAACGCTGTCTCTGCTGCGGGAACGGGACCGGTCAGTATCTGAAGCAGAACTGCCTATTATTGCCGCCCATTTCGGCTTGAATCCGAATAACTGGGAAGATGATGAGATCGTGGGCGACGGTCAAACCTTATCGGCCACCAGTTGGGACGGCGGCTGGATGTATCGCGGACCAGGGCTGCTTAAAGGGCAAAGAAAGGCAGAAGAAAAGCTGCCGCCGGAAAAAGCCTTAGCCTTGGCTACCGACGTAGTACGACGCCTGCCCAATTTACCCGGCCAAGTGGGAGCAGGCCAAGTATTGCCTGGGGCCGACAACGATTCCTACACCTATGTAAAGTTCCCCCTGCTTTACGAAGGTCAACCGGTTGCCACCTGTAATTCTCCTGGCCATATATCGAACGTTTCCGTACAGCTGGGGCCCGATGGTGCCGTATGGTTTGTGCATCTGGCCCATCCCATGGAGGCGTTGCCGGAAGAAGCCGAGCTAATCTCTCCGGAGGAAGCCTGGGAGAGATTGCAGCAAAACGACTTTCTTATTTCCTTAGATGAAGGTTGGGGCTTACTGCCCGGCGACCGCTTCGCCGCCGCCTACTCCCGAATAGAGAAAGTAGAGTTGGTCTACTGG
>DURJ01000040.1 GCA_012837285.1 Bacillota bacterium | reverse complement strand
TGCAAGGCGCGGCAGGCTTGGGAGCCTGAGTAGTCGAACTCAGCCGCTTGACCGATGATGATAGGGCCGGAGCCTAATACCAGGACGCGGCTGAGGGATGGGTCTTTGGGCATAAGGGTTCCTCCTTCATGGATGTACAAGGCTATTGTCTGGGTAATTGGTGTTCTCGGGTCGGCTGCGTCGCGTAGGTGTTCTCTGGCGGTGCGAAGAACGAGCTCGGCTGCGCTCGGGCCGCCTCTGAACTCGCCCCTTGGGAGCTCGACTTGCCCACCATATGAGGTGGGAACCTGCATTGGCGGTTTACCCTCGCTGCGCCTCGCTCTTTTGATTTAGGTCGTAATGCGCCGCTACGAGAACACCCTACAGTCCGTCTGCTATCTTAAAATTGACAAATTAGAAACTGCTATTTGATCTTGAATACCACGTTCCCATTTACTAGCGTTAGCATAGGTAACCCTGATACTTCCTCACCCAGGAAGGGGGTGTTACGTTCGCTGGACGGGAGCTCGTGGGCACCAATAGCGGCGGTGGCCTCAAGGTTGATGACGGTAATGTCGGCGGGACTTCCGGGCTTGAGGGTGCCGGCTTGGTCCAAGCCCAGGATTTGGGCCGGGCCGGTGGTGAGCCGGGTGATTACAGTAGCTAGATCTAGTTTGCCCGGACGAACCAGCTTGGTATAGAGCAGGGGAAAGGCGTGCCGCAGGAAACTGCCGCCCCAGGCAGCAGCAGCGAACTCCACGTCTTTTTGCTCCGGCGAGGCAGGCGTATGATCGGTGACAATGGCTGCCAGAGTGCCGGTTTTCACGGCCTGGATTAGGGCTTCTCGGTCTTTTCTTTCGCCCAGGGGTGGGGTAAGCTTTAAGCTGGTGTTGTAGTCTTTGATATCATCACAGGTAAGAAGCAAATGAGAAACAGGGACGGCACCGGTAGCCGCTGTGCCTTGCTGCCTCACTTGGCTGAGCAGAGCTACTGCTTTGGCCGTGGAAAGGTGAATAAAGTGCAGCTGTCCCCCGCTAGCTTGAGTCAGTAGCAGGTCTCTAGCTACGGCTGCTTCTTCAGCTACGGCTGGTATGGCCGGCAGCCCTAACCTGGTAGCTGCTAGACTTTCGCGCATAAGGCCGCCGGCGGCCAGCGCCGGATCTTCCGGGTGGATAAACAGCGGTCGCTCAAAGATACTAACATATTTCAAAGCCAGAAATAGGAGCTGAGAATTTGCCGGCCAGCGGGTTCCATCGGAAAAGCCGTATGCGCCGGCGTGGGCAAGAGAACCCATATCGGCCAGTTCTTTTCCTTCTAGGTTCCGACTCATTGCACCTAAAGGGTACAAACGTACCGGGCAGTGTTGTTGAGCCAGGGCCTTGAGGCCAGCCAGGCGCAACTCATCGGTGAGTGGCGGTGTTGTGTCCGGCAAGACAGTAACGCCGGTAAACCCGCCGCTGGCGGCGGCTTGGCCCAAAGAAGCCAGGGAGCTGGAACTTACGCTCCCTGGCCGGCAGGAAAGATCGATAAATCCGGGAACCACCAGGTGTCCACTTACATCAATGACATCGGCTTCATCTGGTGGCGGCGAAAAAGTAAGGTCTTTAATCAATCCATTTTCGATTATGAGTGTGCCTTCTCGGTCGATACCCTGAGCCGGGTCTAGAAGGCGACCGCGTGTGAGCGCCTGAAGCATTGCTTTTCACCTCTGAGCAGGATAGTGAGCACAGCCAATCGTACTAAAACACCGTTACTTACTTGTTTTGTAAACTGAGCCTGCGGCCCAAACGCTACGTCACTGCCAACTTCAACTCCTATATTGGCCGGTCCCGGGTGCATTACTATGGCTTCAGCCGGTGCTTGCGCTAAGAAGTCATTGTTTAAACCCCACAAACGGTTATACTCTGACAGTGAAGCCAGGTACCCTTCAGCCTGACGTTCCCGTTGAATGCGCAGGAGGTAAATTACGTCAGCATCGGCAATGGCAGCGGCCGGATCACTGATTACCTCTGCCCCTAGTTCGGGCAGGCCGAGTGGCAATAGAGTGGGTGGACCGGCCACCAGTACTTTGGCACCCAGGCGCGAGAAGGCGTCGATGTTAGAGCGAGCCACGCGGCTATGCAAGACATCACCGATGATAGCTACCTTCAGCCCGTCAATGCGGCCGCGTTTTTCCTGTACTGTGAGCAAATCCAGCAGCGTTTGAGTGGGGTGAGCGTGCCAACCGTCCCCGGCATTGATCACCGGGATCGACACCCGGCTGGCAACCAGGGTAGCAGCCCCGGCTGCTTGGTGCCGTAGCACCAAAGCCGATGCCCCGGTGGCCTCCAAAGTGCGCGCTGTATCCACCAGACTCTCGCCTTTGGTCACGCTGCTGGTGTTGGTGGTAACACTTATGACCTCAGCACCGCCTAAATATGCAGCTTGGGCAAATGAGACTCGAGTTCGGGTACTTGGCTCGTAGAACAGCAGTACCAATCGCTGTCCAGTCAGATGGGACAGTTTTTCGCCCACTGTTAGGCGAAGTTTAAGATCAAGAGCTAATCTCAGTAGGCCCTCAATTTCATTCCGAGATAGGTTTTCCAGGGACAACAGATCTTTGTGCAGCACAGCCTGTTCCTCCTCTATAAAAAACTCTTGGCTGTGCGGCCAAGAGGGGAAAGGATCTCGCCCCAGAGATTCCTTGCCGGCCTCACAGGACCGCACTTAAAGGATCGGACGGGTTTTTCAATTAACGGCTGCCAAAACCAATTCCGTTGTTGACGGGGGTAGTATCTCAGCCGCGCCTAAAGCTTGCAGTTGCTCCTGCTCCTGGCTGCCGGCGGTGGGACAACGGACAAACAGCGGTAGGGTCACAGCTTTGTTCAGAGCGGATAGTACCGTTTTGGCTGCAGCAAAATCAGTGGCTGAAAGCAGGAGAGCGTTGGCTCCGGCGGCAGCTACCGCTTGGGCCAGCCTGGTCAAGCAGTTGTTGTTCCTGCTGATCTCCACTTCCACCACCAGCGGCAGCTTAATTTGATGCCGGGTGTGAGCTACTACCCGGGCTGCCTGGTTTGGTTTCAGGCCAAGCTGGAGTTTAAGGTGGTAATAGGAGTCGGTTTGCATGTTGCTTAAAAGGTTGACGTAGGGCAGCCAAGTAATAGCGGGACTCATGGTCATGACACATCACCTCCGCAGCTGTAGCTGCTGTTTTATCCCAGCGGGTAGCCAGCATTCCTAAGCTCACGCAGAATATCTGCTGTGGCCTGCCGTGCCGCCGCATCAAACCGATCGGCAGCAAAGCGGCTCTTATATGGTTCCCGATCGAAGGCGTAGATTATGCTCCGGGCTGCTACCAGTAACGCGCCCAGGCCGTTGTGGTCGAAGCAGGGTAGGGCGTCGGCTGCCTTTCCTCCCTGGACTCCTAAGCCTGGCAGTAACAAGTAAGAGTGCGGCAGTAGTTGGCGCAGGGTTTGGGCTTCGTGCGGATGCGTTAGCCCCACCACCACTCCCACCGACGAATACTGTTCATCGCCGCGGGTGTCATCCGCCCAGTCGGCCACCCAAGCAGCCACTTCCTGCCATACCGGACGCTTTGTCTCTTGCACGGTAAGGTTTTGTAGGTCGGCTGCTCCTGGATTCGAGGTCCGCACCAGCAGGAAAATCCCGCGCTGGTTAGACGTAGCCGCATTGACAAAATGCTCAAGGCCATCGCGGCCTAGAAACGGATTCACGGTAAGAGCATCGCAGGGGAAGACATGAGGGTTCTCATCAGAGGCCAAATAGGCTCGGGCGTAGGCTAAAGCAGTGTTGGGGATATCCCCCCGTTTAGCATCTAGGATCACCAGCAGTCCTTTCGACTGAGCATAACGAGCTGTCTCTTCCAGGGCTTGCATACCGGCCCAGCCGAATTGTTCATAGAAGGCCGCCTGGGGTTTCACCGCTGGGGCCAAGTCCGCCACCTGGTCGATGATACCTTTGTTAAAGGCCAGTATAGCTGCTGCTATCTCCGTGCTACTCGCGGTAGCGGCCGGTTTAAGGCCGGGCGGAAACTTGGTTATGTCAGGATCAAGACCAACCACCAGCGGGCTTTTCTTGTCCAGAACGGCTTCGTTTAAGCGCCGAGCAAACACGGCAAGACCCCCTTAGATATATTGGAGCTGACGACTTCCCGGTATCACAAGCGGCACCTTTTGCTTACATAACGGGCAATCTTTCGGATCCCAGGACTTAATATCCATGGACAGCAGCGGGTAAAACTCCACTGGGAATTGCACCTGGCCATCGCTGCGGTCAACTAGACAGGTTATGCCTACTACTACAGCTTCAAGGGGCCGAGCGGCATCCAGTACCTCCAGAGCTGAACCACCGGTAGTGACAATGTCCTCCACCAGCAGTATCCGTTCGCCGGGGGCCACAGAAAAGCCCCGCCTAAGCTGCATTTTCCCCTCGACCCGCTCTGTAAACAGAGCCCGACAGCCTAATTGCCGCCCTACTTCATAAGCGAGGATAATGCCACCAACGGCTGGGCCGATAATGACGTCCGGTTTCAGGTGCTTTGTGCGCCGGGCCATCTCCGCGCACAGGATTTCAGTGTACTTCGGATACTGCATCAC
The DNA here is from genome assembly GCA_012837285.1 of Bacillota bacterium. Classification (NCBI taxonomy): domain Bacteria; kingdom Bacillati; phylum Bacillota; species Bacillota bacterium. The sequence continues at coordinate 25,540 of DURJ01000040.1, read as the reverse complement.
CTGAAACTTCTCCAGATAAATATCACTGTGCAAACCCGATGTAAATTGGAAATGACCGTGTTTATATACCCCTGCCTCCTGTAATACACCTTGGACCTCTTTCATATCCAAGGACAGCACCTCCTTGTCTTGCGCAGCAAAAAACCCTGCTGGCCTTCGGCCAGCAGGGTGCACTTTCCCCATTCAAATTCGTTTCCCTTGCCAGCCTCACAGGACCGTCTTTAAAGGGTAATATTTACTTGTTACTAACATATTAACCGCCAGCAGCGCATATGTCAAGGGTTTTCTCGAAAACAAGAAAACATCATGTCCCACATCATGCCTCACCTACAATTACCTGCCGAAAAAGTCATGTAGCCGTAAGCAACACTTAGGACAGCAACTTTTTCAGGAAATGGATCACTGGTCCCCGCTCAAGGCCATCATGGCAAAACTGGTTCTGGTAATGGCGCAGGCAGCTATAACAGCTGCTTTTTTCTTCTTTGCCACCACAGGTGCACCGCGCCAGCCTAGAATGGGCCGCGTTAAGGACTTCCCGTAGGCATTCTTCTTCTGCTACCCGGCGCACATGGCCGGCCCCGCCCGGTACATCATCGAATAAAATGAGGGTTGGTGTACCCAATACTTCGCTGTACAGACAGCCATTTAAGTCATCGCGTTCTATTTCTAAATAGGTATTGGTAAACGACCAATAATCGCCTTCTTCATAATGCCAAATTCCTCCGCCCACAAGAAAAGAGGCAAACGTGGCGGGATATCGTTTTGTTATCAACCTGATACCGTAATTGGCGTTCTGATCAAGAATTTCTTTAAGCCAATTGCCCGTTTTTTCAAGATCAGATTTTGTCAGATCAAGTTGCCCAATAAATCTGACTGACGGGTCACAGAGTGCAGTGTTAAAGGTTGTTTCACTGGAGGTTCTATTAATTCTATATGGTCAGTCCTATATCCTGCCTAAAGAGAGTTGGTTGTCAAAGTCAATGCTTACTTGTTTCTTAAAGGATTTGCCGTCTGTACAGTAGAAAATATAACAACTAGGTGATCAATCATTGCTTTCGAGATCAGTGTAATGTGGTATTCTGGCCGGCATATCCTTTCTATGAGCGTTAGGTTTCAGCTCTATGACTGCTGGATCGACTGCATAGACTTGGTTCGGATGATTGCTAGGGGAAGGAGATTTCACATGGAGGCTCATTGGCAAGGGGCGACGGAGCGGACACAGGAGGAACTGAGAGCGACGGTGCTGGTGCTGGCCGTGGGGGCCCTTTTTATGTATGCGGATCGGACTGTTCTTTATCCCATGCTCAAAGTAATTGCCGAAGAGTTTGGACTGAGCGGTACGGCTACCGGGTTTATTACTAGCACTTATTTCTTCTTATATGTAGCTATGCAGGTACCGTCGGGATTGTTAGGGGATAGATTGGGGCTGAAGAGGGTGTTAATTGTCTCCTATTTGCTCGGCGGCGGAGCGCTTTTAATGTTAGGGTTGACGGCTAATGACTATGCTTTGTTGATTATCCTGGTAGGATTGCACGGTATCGGGATGGGTGCTTTTTACCCCACGTCCTACGGCATCAATATCGGGACGGTGCCCAAAACTCGGCGCGGACTGGCATCGGCTACAATAAACGCCGGGATGTCAGTAGGTACCGCTCTTGGCCTGGCGTGTTCCGGACCGATATATTTATACACCGGCAGTTGGCGTATTCCCTTCTTGGTGCTGGCGGTTCCTACGTTATTGGTGCCAATATGGTTCCGGCGTAACCTACCGGGGCTAACAACCAATACTGATGCCGATCCCAATGAGGGTTGGCAGCAACCTAACATGAAAAAGATCCTGGCGGACAAGGATCTGTGGGCGTTAAATCTGGCGGCTTTTTGTGCCGGCTATGGATTCTGGGTAGCCCTGACCTGGGGGCCTGATTTCTTTGCTACTGAACGATCCCTTAGCCTTACCGCCGCCGGCGTGTTCACAGCTTTGCCGGCCCTCTCGGCTATTCCGGCGGCCATGTTTGCTGGTCGGCTGTCGGACAGAGTAGGGCGGCGCCAGTTGGCACTTATTCTCTATCCGCTTCAAGCGGTTACTATCTTTTCTCTGACCTACGTGAGGTCGGTGCCGGTATTAGCGGGAGCACTGGTACTGTACGGACTGGTTGGACGCACGGTATCAGATACAGTGATCATCTCGTGGTTTGGGGATCACGTGGCGAAAAAGAGCCCCGGTGCTTTAGGAGCGGCGGTGGGACTATTTAATCTGGTGGGGATGTCGGCGGCTGTAATAGCCCCTCTAGTGAGCGGGTTGGTAAAGGATATGAGCGGAAGCTTAACCGGAGCTTTCTATTTAGGGGTGTTGGTTGTTCTCAGCGGTACAATGTGTACTGCTGCTGCTAAGGAAGTGTAAAGGGACAGGATACCGAACCATCCACAAAAATGTAACGACCTTCAGCAACTTAGGCTGAAGGTCATTTCTTTCTACTTCCTTGACTGGGTTTTTATGGACTTTGATTGTATAAGAAAACTAGAGAAAGGTAAGCAGGGGTTTGGCGGCGAAAATAAGGAAGAGCGCGTTTAGTGTTTTGGTGATGAAGAGTGATGTGCAGCTTCTTTGCTTATAAGGATGGCAGGGGCGAGTCGGGAATGTTCCTTTTTATAGTTGGCCAAAGCGTGATTTGTAGTGTAGGCCAAATGATAAGCTGTTTAACTAACAGAATAGATATATAAAGACGGTAATGTTAACAGAACATGAATCAGGGAAAGGGGCTGATGTGGCAATTATACTGTAGAGTGTTACATTGCACTGGAGCAGGTATCAGGGACGAGGGTTTAATATTGAGGGCGGTTCTTGGTTTAATTATCACTAAGGGGGGCAACTGGCTTTGAAGAAAAGCGGAATTTGGAGACAGACTTTGATGGTGTTACTTGTTATTGCTGCAGTAACTCTGGCAGGATGCGGTGGTAAGCCGGCAGACACGGACTCTCAGGCTGACGGAAAGCCTATTGATATTATTGTCAGCCACAACCATCCGGAAAACTCTCCTGAACACGAAGGTATGGCAGCGTTCAAGGAGCTGGTAGAGGAAAAGACTGACGGCAGAGTCAATGTAAAAATCTATACCAATTTGCAGCTGGGGAGCATGCGTGAGCAGGCGGAAGCTACCCAAACGGGGACGATCCAAATAACTCAGCAGCCTACAGCAGTTCTCAGTACTTTCGTGACTGCTTATGAACTGGTGGATTTTCCGTTCCTTTGGCCTGATGCCGAGACAGCTTATAAAGTGTTGGACGGTGAAATCGGAGAGCTTATCAGTGCTGAGGCCGAAAAGGAAGGCTTTGTGAACTTGGGTTGGATGGCAGCGGGATTTAAGCAGTTTACTGCTAACACACCTATTCATTCGCCCGAAGACCTAAAAGGCATGCAAGTACGGGTAATGCCGGCGCCGCTACTCAACGCCCAAATGGAGGCCTGGGGAGCCAAGCCTACTCCCATTGAGTTTGGCGAATTATACAATTCACTGCAGCAAGGCGTAGTGGATGGCCAGGAAAATCCTATTAAGACTATTTATCTGAATCGGTTGTTTGAGGTTCAAAGCTATCTCATCAAGAGTAACCACGGTTTTCTCGGTTATGGTATTGTAGCGAATAAGGCTTGGTTTGAAGGTTTGCCCGATGACATTCAAACAACCATTCGCGAATCCATGCAGGAAGCATGTCGGGTTGAACGCGAGGCCCTGGCCCAGACCGAAGAGAGTATGCTGAAGGAAATTGCGGCTTATGGTACAGAAATCATTGAGCTCACTCCAGAAGCGATTGCAGAATTCCGCGAACAAGTGTTGCCGGTGCACGACCAGTTTGCCGGCCGCGTGGGCAAGTCCTTGTTAGATGCTACCTACGCCAAAATTAAGTAAGCTACCAAAGCACAGACTTCTGTAGCAGTCCAGGCGGCTGTATGGCAGCCGCCTGTCTCGACTCTCTGAAAGATACCCGGGGAAAAAGGGGGCGATGATTACCGGTGAGACAATTACTTCGCCTATTGCACAAGTTTATAGACATCTTTTGTGCCTTTGGTTTGCTAATAGTGACGGTAGTGCTGTTTGCTAATGTAGTGCTGCGCTATTTCTTTCGTTCCGGGGTACATTGGTCTGATGAGTTTATCCGTTATGTTATGATTTGGATAGCGTTTATTGGCCTTAGTATCGGCATAAGAAAAGACAAGCTGATGGCAGTGGATCTTGTTCTAAATTACACTGGACCCGTTCAGATGCATATTATCAGATTCATTAATAACAGTCTCGGAGCTGTTTTCGGTGCTCTGCTGTGTTATTATGGAATATTGTCAATTAGTACCATGTCACGGTCTGCACAGGTGAGTCCGGCTCTGGAGATACCCATGTATGTTTTTTATCTGGTTATTCCTTTGTCAGGAGCACTGATGACACTGGAATTTACCCGTGGGGCCATCCGTTCGTTGACTGTTAACCAAACGGTAGAACTAGCGGAGAAGGAAGGGGGAGATATCTAATGGTTCCTTTGCTTTTTGGTAGTCTAGCTTTGATGCTCTTAGGGGCCACCCCTATTTTTCTCGCACTGGGCTTATCTACACTGCTAGTACTGATATTTGCCTCCCCTCTTCAGCCGACAATTATGGTGCAACGCTTGTTTGGCGGCATTGATAAATTTGCTCTGATGTCCATGCCATTTTTTATCCTTGCCGCCAATATCATGGGCGCTGGCGGCATCGCTGACCGTATTCTGAAGTGGGTACAGCTCTTTACCGGCAGAATGCGTGGTGGCGCGGCTCTGACTACTGAGCTGGCCTGCATGTTTTTTGGGGCGCTTTCTGGATCCAGCCCAGCTACGGTGGCTGCTATCGGTGGCCTCATGCATCCGGTCTTAAAGAAGGAGAAGTACGGAGAAGGGTTTTCCATCGGCCTTATTACTGCCAGCGGGTCAGTTGCTCTTATCATACCGCCCAGCCTAACTCTTATTGTCTATGGTGCTGCCACGGGTACCTCAGTGGGCGCTCTTTTTATCGGCGGAATTGGGGCCGGTATTGTGTACGGTTTGGCGTTCCTAGTTTATTGCCATTACTATGCTGTCAAGAATAATCTGCCGCGGGGTGAAAAGGCTGGCTGGCGGGAGATTGTCCAGGTAACGAAGGAAGCTATTTGGGCTTTAGGAGTACCGATCATTATCTTAGGCGGTATCTATGCCGGGGTGTTTACCCCGACTGAGGCGGCAGGGGTTTCCGTTGTCTATGCTATTTTCGTAAGTATGTTTGTCTACAGGGAGTTAACTTGGAAACAATTGCTGGACATCTGCCTTGTTTCAGCCCAGACTATAGCGGAGGTAATGGTGCTGGTGGCATGCGCATCTGCTTTTGGCTGGGTGCTTACTATTGGGGAGATTCCACAAAAATTAGCTGCCAGCATTTTGCAGTTTGGTTCGTCGCCCACGGCATTCCTCTTTATTGTTAATATTATCCTTCTTATAGCCGGTATGTTTATCGACGGAACCGCTGCCATTACTATCCTGGTTCCGCTTTTTTACCCCCTAGCACTCAATATAGGGATTAATCCGGTTCATTTAGGGGTAATCACCATTACTAATCTAGCCATGGGCATGTTTACCCCTCCATTTGGGCTTAACCTATTTGTCGGCAGCCAGGTTTGTGAAGTGTCAGTGGTAGAGGTAATTCAAGGGGTTATGCCTTTCATTGCTATCAGTCTGGTTGCTTTGGCCTTGATAACGTATATACCTGAGATTACGCTGTTTCTGCCGCGATTGGTTTACGGCGGCGTTTAAGAAACCGTAAATAAAAAAGCGGTATGCAAAGCCGGAAACGAAGGAGGATAGAGCATGTTAAGAGAGGGTGCAGATAAGCTACAGTCGGCCTCTATGGTCCACAATGTCCCTCTGGCCTCTGACGTGTACCACTTGACCCTAAGAGCCCCTATTCTGGCGGCCAAGGCAAAACCGGGGCAGTTTGTGATGGTGAAGGTGGCGCCGGGGTTGGAACCTGTGTTACGGCGGCCGTTCAGTCTGCATCGGATGGACCAGGATGCGGGGATAGTAGAGATCATCTACCAGGTTGTGGGCAAAGGGACGGACATTCTAACTGAGAGAAGGTCAGGCGAGGAGCTGGAGGTGCTAGGACCCCTTGGCAACGGATTCAGCTGGCAGGAAGAAAAGCGCATCGGCCTGGTGGGTGGCGGCATGGGAATAGCGCCGCTGCTAGCGGCGGGCGAACAGGCCGTTTCCGAGGGCAAAGAAGTGGTGGTGTTCCTGGGAGCCAGGAGTCGGGATTACTTGCTAGCCCGGGAGAAGTTTGAGCGGCTGGGTCAGGTCTTTGTGGTTACTGATGATGGTAGTGTGGGCGAGAAGGCGCTGGTGAGCAAGCCATTAGACGAATACCTTAAGAATCAGGGGTTAGATCTGATTTTAGCCTGTGGCCCCATACCCATGTTAAAGGCTGTTGCAGCTATATCCGTAGCCCAGGACATACCAGCCCAGCTATCGTTAGAGCAGCGCATGGGTTGTGGGGTCGGGGCCTGCTTAGGCTGTGCCTTCCCGGTTAGAGCCGATACCCCGGAAGGCTATACTTATAAACGGGTCTGCCACGACGGACCGGTTTTCTGGGCCCAGGAAGTGCTGTTTTCGGTACCCCAAGAAGTGACGGAGCAAGGAGGGCGTTCTTGTGGGCAAAGTTGACTTAACGGTGCAGTTGGGTCCCTTGAAGCTTAAAAACCCGGTCCTCACCATGTCCGGCACCTTCGGCTTCGGGCAGGAATACAGCCAGTACTATGATTTGAGTGCGCTGGGCGGAATTATTGTAGAAGCTATGACAGCCGAGCCGAGGCTAGGAAACCCTCCACCTCGCATTGCTGAAACACCGGCTGGAATATTAAATGCTATTGGCCTGCAGAACCCAGGAATAGATGCAGCCATTGCTGAGGAACTACCTCCTCTGCAAGAGTTGCGGCGCCAAGGGACTGTAGTTATTGGCAATGTATCTGGTTACAGCTTTGAAGAATACCGTACTGTTACCAAAAAGCTGTCTGATTCAGGGTTGGTGGATGCTATTGAGCTAAACATATCCTGTCCCAACGTAAAAGGCGGGGGCATGGCCTTTGGTACTCATCCGGATATGGTATACAAGGTGGTGGCCGTTGTTCGGTCTGTCTGTAAGGTCCCACTGATTGTAAAACTGAGCCCTAATGTTACTGATATTACGGAAATTGCCTTTAGCGCGGCTAAGGCTGAAGCCGACATTTTATCGCTGATTAATACCCTGAGTGGTATGGCTATTGATGCCAAGACCCGGCGGCCCATTTTAAGCAATGTTACCGGCGGAATGTCCGGACCGGCGATAAAGCCGGTAGCTTTGAGGATGGTGTACCAGGTTTCTCAGGCCATAGACATACCTATCATTGGCGTCGGTGGTATTGTGACCGGCAAAGATGCCGTTGAGTTTCTCTTGGCCGGGGCCACGGCTGTGGGTATAGGCACGGCTAACCTGATACATCCTCTGGGAGCGTTGAAGGTTGTACAAGGATTGGAGCGGTTTCTAGAGGAGGAAGAGATAGCGTCGGTGTCGGAGCTTATTGGCGGACTAATTGTTTAAGTAAGTCGCCGGCTGAATCAGAAAATGGATTTTACCTCTAGCGGATAGTGTTTTACTCGCACTCTTGGATAATAGACGGCCTTTGGCTAAAATGCCAGAGGCCGCTCTAATAAGATAGGGGGGCAGGCCTATAGGACCTGCCCCCCTGAATTCTGGATTATACGTTCGGGGCGGCACAGCACAGAGACCGCCCCCTATATCATTTCCCCATTACTAAACACTAACCGGCCGCCGACAATGGTAGCTACTACTTTACCGGTGAGCCGGCGCCCGCTAAAGGGGGTGTTTTTGCTCTTGGAGAAGAATCGGTCGGGGTTTACTTCCCACTGGGCGCGGGGGTCAAAGACAGTTATATCGGCGTCGGCTCCGGGAGTTAAGGTTCCTTTCTTTAATCCCAGGATGTTGGCCGGTACACAGGAGAGTTTGGCGATGGCTTGTATAGGTGTGAGGAGGCCGGGTTTAACCAGTTCGGTCCATACCAGGCCCAGAGCAGTCTCCAGACCTACGATGCCACAGGGAGCTTCCAGCAGCCCCACAGCTTTCTCTTCGGCTGTATGGGGGGCATGATCGGTGGCAATAGCATCTAAAGTCCCGTCAGCCAGCCCTTGGCGAACGGCGGCTACGTCGGCCGGCGTCCTAAGGGGAGGGTTCATTTTAGCGTTAGTTCCTATTTCAACCAAGGCCTCGTCGGTCAGAGTAAAGTGATGGGGGCCGGCCTCAGCGGTAACTTTTACCCCTCGTGCCTTGGCGGCTCTAATGATAGCCACAGCTGTGGCTGAGCTAACGTGTTGAATATGGAGGTGTTGTCCGGTCAGCTCGGCTAACAGCACATCTCGGGCCACGTGTATATCTTCGGCTACAGTGGGCATACCTGTAAGTCCCAGGCTCCGGGCGGCAGCTCCTTCGTTGACAATGGTATCGGCCACCAGGGCTAGATCCCCGGCGTGAGCAATAACCGGCAGTCCCAGCCGGCCAGCTTGCTGCAGGGCCTGACGCATGAGCCTTGGATTATCTACCGGGTTCCCGTCGTCGGAGAAGCCAACGACACCGGCTTCCTTGAGCGCGGCAAAATCGGTTAGTTCTTGGCCGGCCAAGCCATAAGTAACGCTGCCTACGGTATACAGGTTTATTACGGCCTGGCGAGCAGCCCGGGCGTAGAATTCTCGTACCGGTTCCGGGGAATCTAGCACCGGTTTAGTATTGGCCATGCACACTACGGTGGTGAAACCGCCGGCGGCGGCGGCACGGCTGCCCGAAGCCAGGTCTTCTTTGTGGGTCAGCCCGGGGTCGCGAAAGTGAACGTGGATATCCACTAAACCAGGTGTAACAATACAGCCGGTGGCCGGGACTACCTCCTCAGCCGGCAACACTGGCAGGTTGGGGCCGATGGCTGCGATCTTGCCGTCCTGGAGCCGAATATCCCACTGTCCCGTCTGGCCTCGCGCTGGATCCATTACTAATCCGCCTTGAATTAACAATCTATTCGCCTCCTCAGTTCCCATGGGCTAGTTTTAATACAGTATGAAGCAAAACTTCGGCCCCCAAAGCAATGTCGTCGATGCTGGCCTCTTCGGCCGGATTGTGGCTGATGCCGTCTTTACAGGGAATAAAGATGAGACCGGTGGGAGTTATTTTAGCCATATTCATGGCGTCATGACCGGCCCCGCTGGGCATGAGCAGGTAAGGTACCGCCAGTTGTTCACACACTGCTTCTGTGATGGCAATAAGGTTACGGTCCAGCTCTACGGGCTGATCAGCAGTGAGCTCCTGGACTCTAGCTTGAACTTTGCGCCGCTGGCAGATGCCCTTCAAATCGCTGCTGATGCCATCTACCACCCGCTCAATGCTGTCGGCATCGATACCGCGGACGTCCAGATCCAAATCCACTCGGCCGGAAATCACATTCATGACCCCGGGCCTAAGAGTAAGTGTTCCCACAGTGGCAACGCTCTGATAGGGGGATTCCGCCCAGCCGTGGCGTTCCACCGCCAATATAAGCTCTGCCGCCGCGGCCAGTGCATCCCGTCTTAGGGCCATGGGTGTAGCTCCAGAGTGGTCGGTCCGGCCTTCAATAGTAATGTGCCGGCGATGCGGGGCGGCAATGGCAGTTACGATGCCAATTCTATTCTCCGTTTCTTCCAGAACGCGTCCTTGTTCGATATGTAGTTCAAGAAAGGCCTTAAACTCTTCTGGGCGGCGGCGGGCCGAGGCGATTCTGTCCAAGCAGGCCCCGGCCTGCCTGGCGGCTGCTTGCAGGGTAACACCGGTGGCGTCTTGTATCCTGAGCCATTGCTGGATATCTCCGCAGCCAGTCATAACTTTGCTTCCTAAAGTGGCAATTCCGAAGCGGCTGGACTCTTCACTTATAAACACAATTACTTCCAGCGGGTGCTGGGTGCGCAGCCCGCGCCTTTGGATAGCGCGAATGACAGCTATGGCCGCTACTACGCCCACAACGCCGTCGAAAGCGCCCCCTTGGGGAACTGAGTCCAGGTGGGACCCGAATGCCACTGCCGGGAGGGAATTATCCCGACCCGGGAAGCGGGCGATAAGATTGCCGATTGCGTCGGTTCGAACCTGGCCGCCTAAGTCAGTTAACCAGCCAGCGACCCGCCGATGAAGTTCCATCTCTTCCGGGCTAAAGGCTAACCGGGTAACCCCACCTTCCGCTAGAGATCCTACGTTTGCTAAGCTTTGTAAATCTTGGGCTAGGGAATGTTTATCAATCATAGCATTACCGGTCAACAGGCTAGCCCCCCTAAACACCACGACCATTGCGTCTTTGGTCGGTCTGGCAATTAGATAGTACTTCGACCTGTGCCCGGCCCATACATTTGTTTAGGTTAATAAACTAAAAGGCTCGGCTTTAGACACGGCAACAAGCACATTAGGGTTTAGAGGTATCGTTAGCGCCAAAAGGACATAAGCTGGCTATTTTCAGCGCTAAATAGATCTGGAACCGTTGATCCGTAGAACCAAGATCGCAATCTAGCAGTTCGGCTGCTCGCTCTAGGCGGTAGCGGACCGTATTGGGATGGACAAACAGAGTTTTGGCGGTGGCATTAATATCTTCGTTGTGAAAAAAATAGGCAGCCAGGGTGTCAATAAGGTTGGTATCTTGCTTCTGGTCGTACGCGGCTAAGGGACCGAGCATTTCATCGCGCAGGGCGATAAGCTCCTCTTGATCCGAATGGGAACAGAGCAGTTGGTAGACTCCCAGCTTGTTATAGCAGAATACCTGTCCGCGCCCGTAGGCTTGGCGCCCCAGGGAAATGGCCTTGCGGGCCTCGACAAAACTCCGACCTACATTCCTGACGCCGCTGTACGGTCGTCCAATGCCGCCGGTAAAGTGTAGCTCTGGGAAGGAACGCCTAAGTTCTAGTAGGATATCTTGGGCCAGTTCTTGGGCCGAGGCGGTGATCTGGTCACTTAACTGCTTCGGTGGCCACGCAGTTAGGATTACTAAGCTATCGCTGCGTAGAGCTACTACAAATGGAACCGGACAATGGGCCTTAAGATATGAACTCAAAGTCCGCTGCAACCGTGATTTCAGAACTTGGACTTCTTCTTCGGCCAGCTGCTCCAGCTCAATATTCTGCCAGAATCGATCCACGTCCAGCACCATGGGAAGGCAAGGCTGATTTAAATTGAGCCCTAAGTACCGAGCTCGTTCTAACATGGCCTCATCGGACTTGAAATCCTGGGCAATGAGTTCTTCAACAAAACTGTTCACATGTTGGCGTTCTAATTCGGCTCTGCTGTGCAGTTTCATGATTTCTGTTGCTATCAGGGCCGTACCGTGATCCAAGACAGCTTGGCTGGTGGGTGGTAAGCCTTGGTTTTGCTGATAGTTTTCTACTGTCAAAAAGGCATAAGCAGACGAACGGCAGATGATGGGAATTACCAGGGATGGAATATTCTGTCCATGACGCTGGCGTGTTAGGCTGATAGGATGACAGGTTTTCTGTAAGTAACGGACAGACTCTTCCGGTAAGGGGGTAAGCGGATCCTTTTTTTCCGGGGCTGAAACAAAAAGGTTCAGTTCCGGGCACTCTAGTACCAAGTCGTATTCAACCAATCGCTGTAAAGTGAGCAGTGCTGCCTCTAACCCTTGGTTGCTAAGTATTACTTCCTGCAGCCAACGAAACGCTACGTCTGCCTTGCGCAGAATCTCGGCGGTATTGTTTAACAATTGTTCCATCAAGGGATTGATAATGTCAATATAGGTAATATGATGCGGAATGTCAATCAGCGGAAAGGCCAGATCTTCGGCCATAGCTTTCATTTCTTCCGGCAGTGTTTGAACGTATCGATTGGTTTTAATAGCCAGAGCCGCACAACCGAGCCGGGCAATGTCCTGGATCAGTTTGATTTGGGCCTGGGGATCATCTTTGATGCAATAGAGACTGGTAATGATAAAGTCGTTCCCTTTTAGCCACTGGATTAGATCCGGAACTTCCATGACCGTGACATGTTTGATCTGACGGTCTAGTCCGGCTGCCCCGCCGGCTATTTTGGCCTGGTTAAGGGGCTCTATCGATAGGGCTTTTCTTACTGTAAGCATATCCTTAATGCCTCCCCTGAATCTAATGCCGACAAGTCTATACAGGCAAGTGCCCAGTCTCTGCGATCCAGGATGCCTGAAGTGTGGGAGCCCGAGTACTTCCCGAGGCTACGCTTTAATTGTATATCAATGCCCTGCAGTTTGGTACTGTATTTTACTGCTGCTAAGACTGGACCGAATGAATAAAGTCAACGGTAATTACCAATGATAGGAGCGAACAGGCAAGGGGCGGGAACAAGGAATGGGGGAGCAAGTAAGAGGAAGACTGCTTATCATCGGCGGAGCTGAGGACAAGACCGGCTCCTGCCTGATTCTGCGGCGTTTTCTGGAGCTGGCTGGGGGTGAACAGACGGCAGTGGCAATACTGACCACGGCCACGGAAAAACCCCGGGAAGTAGCGACAGAATACCGCCGCCTTTTCTTGCAGCTGGGAGCCGGCGAGGTAATACATCTGAATGTAAACCAGCGGGCAGAAGCGGGCAGCCGCCAGACGATGGCTATTCTCGCCGGAGTCAACGGGGTCTTTTTCACCGGTGGCGACCAATTGCGCTTAACCAGTATTTTGGGGGGAACGGCGTTGGAGGGTGAACTCAATGCCGCCGTGAAGCGTGGGGCGGTGTTGGCTGGAACCAGCGCCGGCGCTGCTGCCATGACCGACATTATGATTGTCTCCGGCCAAGAAGAGAGTGCACCTAAACGTTCCAGCGTCAGGCTAGCCCCGGGGCTGGGTTTTCTCAAAGAGGTGGTGGTGGATCAGCATTTTGCCGAGCGCGGGCGGATCGGTCGGCTGCTGGCGGTGGTAGCCCAAAACCCTTATATTTTGGGCTTGGGGTTAGATGAAGACACTGCCCTGGAGTGTGCCCCGGACGGTTTTTTTACTGTTATCGGCTCCGGTGCCTGTACCGTGGTGAACGGGCTGACCATTGACCACAGCAACGTGTCCGACAGCGGTTTGGTAGAACCGTTGGCCTTGACCGGGGTGACATTGCATGTGTTGCCAGCCGGTTATTCGTTTGATCTTAAGACCCGCGAACCAGGGTATCCCTAAGGTAACGGCCCGGTACTGTCCCGGCCCGAGTGACATGCTGAACCGGGCAGACACAAAGCCCCATCCTTCGGATGCAGGCTGCCCCTACCAAAAACTGCACCTACTGGTAGGGAGGGGCTCCGTCCCCTTCCGAACGGTGCAGTGTGTGTAGGAGCAGCCCTCTGCGGCTGCCCGTGTCCCCCGTGGGACATACATATGATAGGCCGATTCTACAGAGGAGGAAAGTCAGCCGTGGAAATTGCAGACATCTCTGTGTACAGTGGCCGCAATATCTACAGCCATTATCCTGTAATCAAGGTGAGGCTGGATTTGGGAGAATACGCCGACCGGACCAGTGCTCAACTGCCGCTGTTTGCCGATCGACTGTTATCTGTGCTGCCTTCTTTGCAGGAGCATCACTGCTCGCGCGGCTGTTCGGGCGGATTGGCCCAGCGGTTGAACGAAGGAACGTATCTGGGCCATGTGGTGGAGCATATAATCCTGGAGCTACAGCATTTAGCTGGTTTCAAGACTTTGTACGGGAAAACACGCTCAACTGAAGATCCGGCTATGTATGAAATCGTGGTTGAGTACCAAGTGGCAGCAGCCGCCACCGAGGCAGCGCATCAAGCGGTGGCAATAGTTAATGCTTTACTGGAAGGAAAGACACCGCCGGAAATTGAAGCGGTTCTCAAACGCTTACAGGACCTGGCCGCGCGCTTCCAACTGGGTCCCACTAGCCGGGCTTTGGTTCAAGCGGCTCTGAGCCGGAACATTCCGGTGCTTCGGCTGGACGACAGCTGTCTTATTCAACTGGGTTACGGCCACAGCCAACGGCGAATCGAGGCCGCTCTAACGTCTCTTACCTCGTGTTTGGCGGTGGATATTGCCGGGGATAAGTCACGGACCAAGAAAATATTGCACCAGGCTGCCATCAAGGTCCCGGCAGGACGGCTGGTAGTGGCAGAGGAAGAAGCTGTGACCGCTTTTCGAGAGCTGGAAGGCCCGGTGGTGCTAAAACCCGAATCCGGTAATCAGGGCAAAGGGGTGTCGCTGAACTTAAATACAGTGGCCGAGGTTCGTGCCGCTTATACGCTGGCCCGCAACTTCGGACAGCGGGTTCTGATCGAAAAACATATTGCCGGGCGCCACTTGCGCGCTTTGGTTGTAAACGGCAAAGCAGTGGCAGTGGCCGAACGCCTTCCGGCCCATGTGGTGGGTGACGGTAAGCACAACTTGCGCCAGCTGATTGAAGTGACCAATAATGATCCCAGCCGCGGCGAAGGCCACGAGAAAGTGTTGACCAAGATTAAGGTGGACCCGGTGGTTATTATGGCTCTGGCCCGATCCGGCTTAACTTTTGACTATGTTCCCACAGCAGGGGAAACAGTGTTTCTGCGCCAGAACGCTAATTTGTCTACTGGCGGTACCGCCTGTGATGTTACCGCAGCGGTAAGTGCGGACATCAAACTGGTGGCTGAGCGAGCTGCCCGGGCAGTTGGGCTGGATGTGGCCGGGGTGGATTTGGTGGTACCAGATTTAGCCGCTACGGTAGCGGAAGTGACAGCAATTGAGGTTAACGCCGCTCCCGGATTGCGAATGCATATTGCTCCCAGTGCCGGAAGCTCCCAGCCAGTGGCAGAAGCTATTGTGGACTATCTTTTCCCTCCCGGGAGCAACAGTCGAATTCCGGTGGTGTCGGTTACCGGAACCAATGGCAAGACCACCACTGTTCGCTTGCTGGCTCACATACTGGCCGGGAGCGGATCCAGGGTGGGATTTGCCTGTACGGACGGGGTCTATATCCATGGCCACTGCGTTTGGAGCGGTGACAACGCCGGTTATCGCGGTGCCCGGTTGTTGCTGGAGGATTCCACTGTGGAGGCGGTAGTGCTGGAGACAGCCCGGGGCGGACTGATTCGTGACGGACTGGCTTATGACTGGGCCGATGTGGGTGTTATCACCAATATCAGCGAAGATCACCTGGGCCAGTACGGGATCGATACGCTGGAGGATCTGGCCCAGGTCAAAGCTCTGGTTGTTGAGGCGGTCCCCAGCAGCGGTTATGCGGTGCTGAATGCTGACGATTCTCGGGCCGAGCCCATGGCTAAACGGGCTCACTGCCAGGTTATTTATTTCAGTGCGGCAACGGACAATCTGTTAGTGCAGCAACATCTGCAGGGCGGGGGACGAGCCGTGTTTGTTCACAACGGGGTAATTGTGGCTCAGGAAGGCTCCAGCTGGCGCCGAGTGGAAAAGGTGGGGCGAATTCCGATTACCCTGGGCGGTCGAGCTAAGCATAATTTAGCTAATGCTTTGGCGGCTGTAGCCGCAGCCTGGGGGCTAGCAGTTCCCTGGGGGTTGATTCGCCGCGGTCTACACACGTTCTACTCCGATCTTAACAATAATCCGGGCCGAGCAAACCTGTTCTCGCTTGGAAATACCAAGGTACTCATCGATTATGGGCACAACGCAGCCAGTTATTGCAGCACGCTGGAGCTAGCGCAGGCACTGGGAGCTAGGCGCCTGCTGGGGGTAATCGGTGTACCGGGGGATCGTCCCGATCACTTGATACAGCGCGTAGGGCGGACAGCCGCCGGTTTTGACCACATTTACATTAAGGAGGACGAAGACAAAAGAGGCCGAGCCGTGGGGGAGGTGGCAGAACTGCTGCTGGAAGGTGTACGTTCGGCCGGTGTTTCCACGGAAAGAATCCGAGTGGTGTTGCGCGAAGATGAGGCCTTGGAAGCGGCTCTGGCTGACAGCCAAGCTGGAGACCTGGTGGTGGTGTTTTATGAGCAATTAGAGCGGGTGCTGGCCGTTATTCGCACTGCCCACCAATCCTGTTCCGGCTTCCAGCAAAAAGTCAGCGGCTAAAAAGAGGAGTTTGTCAGGGAAAAGCCAATATCTATGGTAAAATATAGTGAAAGATAGTTTTTGGGAGGGGAGTGGATTGCTGTACTTTCCCGCTTGGGCCAAACTGAACCTGGGGCTGAAAGTGGGTGCCCAGCGCCCGGATGGCTATCACGAGATCAAAAGTGTGATGCAGGCGGTTTCTTTAGCCGACCGGGTGGAGCTGGAAGCAAAGGACAACGGGATCAGCCTGGAAGTGGTGGGGGCCGAGCTTCCTACCGATGGCCGCAACCTAGCTGTTCGAGCTGCTCAGTTAGTCCGAGACCGATTTCAAGTGGCAAAAGGCGTTCACATAAAGCTGACCAAGAATATTCCTCTGGCGGCCGGGTTGGCCGGTGGTAGTGCCGATGCGGCGGCGGTGTTGTACGGCCTCAATCGGTACTGGCAGCTTAACCTTGGTCTTAAGGACCTGGTACCATTGGCGGCTGACCTTGGCAGTGATGTGCCCTTTGCCTTGTTAGGAGGAACCGGTCTCGCAGAGGGGCGCGGGGAAGTTGTCTCAACTTTGGTACCGCTGCCACGCTGCTATTTTGTCTTGGCTTGTCCGCCGGTTGCTGTTTCTACCGCCTGGGCCTATAATGAATTGGACCGCACTTTACTTGATCACCACCACAAAGTAGATATAGATGCTTTGCTGGCCGGGCTCGAGCGGAGAGACCTGGGCCAAATGGCCGCTCTTTTAGCCAACAGTTTTGAACCGGTGGTGATGGCCCATTTTCCCCTAATAAGAGACATAAAAGAGACCCTGCTGGCAGCGGGGGCTCTAGCGGCACTGATGTCCGGTAGCGGACCCACGGTATATGGACTGTTTGCCGGGTGGGAAGAGGCCAACGCTGCTGTTTCCGTTTTGGACACTGCGGCTACTACTTATGTAGTTGAACCGGTGTCTGTAGGTGCCGGGCGACTGATTGAGGAGTGAACGATAACGCATGAGAAAGCTGTTAAATGTTAATTTTGATCTGGACTCGTTTGTCCCCTTGCGCGAAGGAGTCTACCAGGCTTTGCGAGCGGCGATAGTGGAAGGCGATCTGTCCCCGGGTCAACATCTGGCGGAACAGCAGCTAGCTGAAGAATTGGGAGTTAGTCGGACCCCGGTACGGGAAGCCTTGCGGAGGTTGGCCCTGGAAGGTTTCGTGGTGATGGTGCCCCGCCGGGGAGCCTACGTGGGCGGGTTGTCCCTAAAAGACATGAACGATGTTTTTGAGCTGCGCATGGCACTGGAGGGCCTGGCCGCTTATTTGGCCGCTCAGAGGATCACTCCCCAAGAGATAGCCACACTTAAAGGGTTGTTAGATCAACTTGAGGCAGCGATAGCTTCGGGTATTAGGGAAGATGTGATTGATGCCGATACCCGTTTTCATGCTCTGATTTATTCGGCCAGCCGCAACCGTCGTCTGATTAACATCGTGGGTAATTTATCAGACCAGATTCAGGGTTTTCGGCTGCAGTCGCTGTTTGCTCCGGGCCGTCTCAAGGATACGGTGCGGGAACATAAACAGTTGGTAATGGCTTTGGAGCGTCGCGACAGTGCGGAAGCGCGCAAGCTGGCGGTGAGACATATCCGCGAAGCCGAAGTAAGCTTACTTAAAGGTCGGGAGAAGACAACCGGTTCAGGTGAAAGGGGTAATACAAGTGGTGAAAGCATTGATTCTGGCGGGAGCGCCGAATACCAAGAAACTGACGGCGGTGAGTCCGGAATCATATGAAGCTTTGATCCCAATAGCGGGCCGTCCCATGGTGGATTTTGTGGTAGCTGCGCTGGAGGACAGTTCTTCTGTAGAGCAGATAGTTATTGTGGGGCCGGAGGAACTGGGCTACCTTAAACGGGGAAAAGTGTCCACGCTGATCCCAAGCGGCACCACCTTGATAGAGAACTTCCGCCGGGGGCTGGAGAAGTTTGAGCCGAATGAATTAGTGCTGGTGGCAACAGCGGACATTCCGCTGCTGACCACAGCAGCAGTTGAAGATTTTTTGACCCAGGCCAGGACAGAGGCCGCAGATTTTTACTATTCCATTATTGAAAAGAAGGTAGGCGAAGCCAAATACCCCGATTCCAAACGAACCTATGTACGGCTTAAGGACGGAACATTCACCGGCGGCAATTTATTGCTCCTTTATCCGCACATTTTGGAGCGGGGTTGGGACTGGGCGGAAGAGATGTATCGGTTACGCAAAGAGCCGATCAAGATGTGTCGCTTGTTGGGCTGGGGATTCTTTGTTCAGCTTCTGCTGGGACGGCTTACCATCGACAGCTTAGAAAATAGGTTCAAGCAGATATTGGGAGCCACCGGCAAAGCTGTTATTTCGCCCTATCCCGAGATTGGGATCGACGTGGATAAACCGGATGACTACCAGTTGGCGCTCAAGTATATCGGCGATAGCAATCCCATCGCTATGTGAGCCCTCAGAGTTTGAGATCGGTGGCAGGGAACCGGGGTCGATAAAGAGAATATAACCGTAGTTAGAAATGGGGGGATTAGCTTGGACAGGCGGAGCCGAGGAGAGCGACTGGTGGTCGTGACCCGCTATTTAGTTGAACATCCATACCAGCTGATCCCCTTGAGTTGGTTTGCTGACAAACTGGGGGTGGCGAAATCAAGTTTAAGCGAGGATGTAGGCCTGATTAAGCGGACGTTGGGCGAGACAGGGGATGGTTTTATCGAGACTGTATCCGGGGCGGCCGGCGGGGTTCGCTATGTGCCTGACCTTAGCGGTCAGGGGGCCCGTGAGCTGGTACTGGAATTGGCCGCCACCTTGGCGGAAGAAAAACGCTATCTACCGGGCGGTTTCTTGTATTTGACCGACTTGTTGTTTACCCCTGCTCTCATGGAGCGGGTAGGCCGGGTATTTGCTGCCCGTTTCCGCTCCCTAGAGCCCGAGTGGGTCGTGACCATGGAAACTAAAGGTATCCCGGTAGCTTTATCCACAGCGCGGGCCCTGGGCGTGCCGGCGGTGATCATACGGCGGGAAAGCAGGGTAACAGAGGGGCCGGCGGTAAGCATTAATTATCTGTCCGGTTCCACTCGTCGCATCCAAACCATGTCGTTGCCGCGGCGAGCCCTGTCTCCAGGTGCTCGGGTGGTATTGGTGGATGACTTCATGCGTGCCGGTGGTACGGCCCGGGGTATGATGGATCTCATGGCCGAATTTGGAGCTACCGTGCTGGCCACAGGGGTGTTGGTGGCCCTAAAAGAGCCCCAGACAAAGTTGGTCCCGGATTTCTTTTCTCTATTGGTACTGGAAGAAACCCCAGAGAAAGGACATGAGCTTGTGGTGAGGCCGGCTGCCTGGCTGGAAGGGGGATAAGAATGCGGGTAGGGATTGTGGGCCTTCCCAACGTCGGCAAGTCAACGTTGTTTAATGCCCTGACCCAGGCTTCGGTCCCAGCCGAGAATTATCCGTTTTGCACCATCGAGCCTAACGTAGGCCGCACGGCAGTGCCGGATCGGCGCCTCCAGCAGTTGGCTGAGTTGATCCAACCGGAAAAAGTGGTCCCAGCGACAGTGGATTTCGTCGATATCGCCGGTTTAGTCAAAGGTGCCAGCCAGGGAGAGGGTTTAGGGAACCAGTTTCTGGGCCAGATCCGTGATGTAGATGCCATTGTGGAAGTGGTTCGTTGTTTTCAGGCCACTGACGTGGCCCACGTGAGCGGCGTCTTGGATCCGCAAGCTGACATTGAGACTATTGAACTGGAACTTATTCTAGCCGATCTGGAGGTGGTTAATCGTCGCCTGGCTAAGCTGGAACGCCAACTAAAAAGCGGTGAGCGCCGCTATATAAAAGCCCATGATTATCTTAACAACCTCCGCAGCTATCTTGAGTCCGGTCAGGCTGCCAGGCAGGCACCGGCTGTACCGGCCGAGCTTCAGGCTGAACTAGGCGATCTGAATCTGCTCACGGCAAAACCGCTGCTTTTGGTAGCCAATGTGAGCGAAGAAGGGCTCACCGGTGAGAGCGCCCACTGCTGGGAAATGGTGGACCAGGCGGCAAGGGAGCGTGGGGCTGGCGCTTTATGGTTAGCCGCTCGGCTGGAAGAAGAGCTATGGGAGCTGGAACCAGATGAACGAGCTATGTTCCTGGCCGAATTAGACTTACCGGAGCCAGGCCTCAACCGGTTGATAGCCGAAAGCTACAAACTATTAGATCTGGTCACTTTCTTTACCACCACCGGCGGGCATGAAGTAAGGGCTTGGCCGATCAGGCGCGGTACCAGTGCGCTGAAAGCGGCGGGCAAGATCCACACTGATATGGAACGGGGTTTTATCCGAGCCGAAGTGGTTGCTCAGAAAGATCTGACCAGAGCCGGTTCCTGTGCCGCTGCCCAAAAAGACGGTCTCGTGCGGCTAGAAGGGCGCGATTACCAGGTACAAGACGGTGACGTGATCCATTTTAGGTTCAATGTTTAGTGATTACGAAAGGGAGGAATATCTGTTGAAACAAGAAGTGTCTACCAATGCTGCGCCGGCAGCCATCGGACCTTATTCGCAGGCTATCCGAGTAGGAGACTTTGTCTACACGGCAGGCCAGATCGCGGCTGATCCGGCCACTGGGAAGCTGGTGGAAGGGGATATCAAGGCCCAAACCCGGCAAGCGTTGACCAATGTCAAAGCGATTCTGGAGGCAGCAGGAACATCGCTGGCCAATGTGGTCAAGACCACCGTGTTCTTGCGAGACATGGCTGACTTTGGCGCTATGAATGAAGTGTACGCAGAGTTTTTCACCGAGCCCTTTCCCGCTCGCTCGGCTATTGGGGTGGCGGCCCTGCCCAGGGACGCGCAAGTAGAGATAGAGACTGTAGCTGTTCTTCCGCAGACAAATTAATTGGGTCTCTTTTGGGTACCGGAGGGGGGCCTAAGGGCCCTTCTTCTACATTCTGCTTTCTGCAAGAGGTGACTGGTATGAGTGAGCTTACGGCCATAATCTTGGCCGCCGGCAAAGGTACGCGGATGAAATCTTCCCGGCCCAAAGTTCTGCACGAACTGTGCGGGCGCCCGCTGATTTCCTATGTGGTGGATGCTGCTCGGGCCGCTGGGGCCGAAGATGTGGTGCTGGTTATTAATCCTGATATGAAAGCTGTTCATGAGCTGTTTCAGGATACGGTAAAGTATGCTTATCAAGAAGAACAACTGGGCACCGGCCATGCAGTACAGGTGGCCATGGATGCTGTGGATGAGAGGACAGGCGAGATTCTGGTCCTTTGCGGCGATACGCCTCTCTTGTCCAGAGAATTGCTCCAAGACCTGGTAGCTATCCACCGCTTAAACCAGGCGGCCGCCACCGTACTTACGGCCGAACTACCCGATGCCAGCGGGTATGGACGCATTGTCCGTTCTGCCGCCGGTAGCATCGAGCGCATAGTAGAAGAAAGGGATGCAACTTCGGCCGAAAAAGCCATCCGGGAGATTAACACCGGCAGCTACTGTTTTGCCGCCTCGACCCTATTCTCATCCTTGGAGAAGGTGGGTTGCGACAATGTCCAAGGCGAGTATTACCTGACCGATGTTTTGCCTTTGCTGCAGGCCGACGGTGGTTTGGTGCAGGCCTATCTGGCTCCTGAGCCGGCTTTGACCGAAGGTATCAACAACCGGGTCCAATTGGCCGTGGCTGAAGCTTGGCTGCGGACTCAGATCAGAAAAGAGCAGATGTTGGCCGGAGTCACTATTATAGATCCGGCGTCGACGTTTATTGATGCCACAGTCACTATCGGCCCGGACACAGTGATCTACCCGTTTACCGTACTGGAAGGGCAGACCACCATTGGCGGCGGCTGCACTATTGGACCGTCGGTTCAGATAAAGGACAGCACCGTTAAAGACGGCGCCTGTGTGCGCTACGCTGTAGTAAGCGCAGCAGAGATAGGAGTCGGGGCTGATGTGGGACCCTTTACTCACCTGCGCCCTGGTACGGTGCTGGCAGAAAACAGCAAGGCGGGTACTTTTGTGGAGATTAAGAAGTCCCATGTAGGGCCGGAGAGCAAGGTGCCGCATCTGTCTTACGTAGGCGATGCTGTGTTGGGCCGACGGGCTAATATTGGCGCCGGGACTATCACCTGTAACTACGACGGTGAAAGGAAGCATATTACCACCATTGAGGATGACGTCTTTATCGGCAGCAATACCAACTTAGTGGCCCCGGTGAGAATTGGCCGCGGGGCTTATACGGGAGCGGGCTCCACCATTACAAAGGACGTTCCGCCCGGAGCATTGGCCTTGGAGCGCGCGGAGCAAAAGAACATTGACGGTTGGGTGGAAAGAAGAAGACAAAAAGCTCTCTTGCGAAAAGAAGAAGAGTAATCTAGAATAGGTGGGGGATGGGACAAGGAGGGGTAATTGTTGAAGCCTGATCAGAAGCGGCTGAAGGTTTTTACCGGGAATGCCAATCCCGAGTTGGCCCGGGAGATTGCTGCTTATATTGGGGTGCCGTTGGGAGAAGCTAAGGTAAGTCGTTTTTCCAATGGCGAGATCCAGGTGGTAATCGATGAAAGTGTCCGTGGGGCTGATATATTTGTGGTTCAGCCTACCTGTCAGCCGGTGAACGAGAACTTGATGGAGCTACTAATCCTTATGGATGCGTTTAGGCGAGCATCGGCACGGCGCATAACGGCGGTAATCCCGCATTACGGCTACGCGCGGCAGGACCGCAAAGCCAGAGGCAGGGAGCCGGTCTCAGCCAAATTAGTGGCCAATTTACTGGCTACGGCCGGGGCGGGGCGAGTCCTGACCATGGATCTTCACGCGGCCCAGATTCAAGGCTTCTTTGACATACCGGTGGATCACCTTATGGCTGGACCGCTGATCGCCGATTATTTCCGGCAGAAAGGTCTAACCGACCTGACGGTGGTGTCGCCTGATATCGGCGGGGTTGGGCGGGCGCGAGATTTGGCCGAAAGATTGCATGCGCCGATAGCCATTGTGGATAAACGACGGCCGGCTCCCAACGTGGCCGAAGTGATGAACGTGATCGGTAAAGTAAAGGGACGAACGGTGATTATGATGGACGATATCATCGATACCGCCGGAACCATAGCCTTAAGCAGCCAAGCACTGCTGGACTACGGTGTAAAAGACGTGTATGTTTGCTGCACCCATGGGGTTTTATCCGGGCCGGCTATCGCTAGATTAAAAGATGCACCCATTAAAGAGGTGGTAATTACTAATACAATTCCCCTTCCGCCGGAAAAGAAAATAGATAAAACTAAGGTGTTATCAGTGGCGCCGATTTTCGGTGAAGCCATTATCCGTATCTATGAAGATCTGTCAGTAAGTGAATTGTTTGAGTAAGGAGAGAGATGTATGGCTGAAGTAGTGGCTAAGATTCGTGACAAAACCGGTACCGGCCCCAGTCGAGCTTATCGTCAGGCCAATTTAGTACCGGCTGTATTGTACGGTGAAGGGGTAGAGGCACCGGTTCATCTATTGGTGGATAAGTTGGAACTGGAAAGGCTGCTGGGGGCCCACGGCCTGGGCAGCATTGTTACAGTGAAGGTACCCGATCAAGCGGACTATCCGGCCATGGTGAAAGATGTTCAATACCATCCCGTGCGGGGCCAGGTGATTCATGCCGATTTTCAGGGCATATCCCTGACCAAAACCCTCCGGACAGTGGTGCCCATTGTGTTGCACGGTACGCCCCATGGAGTGGACGAAGGAGGTACTGTTCAGCACCAGTTAAGGGAGCTGGAGGTGGAGTGTCTGCCTCAGGACTTACCGGACCACATTGTGGCCGAAGTAAGCGATCTCGGCCTCACAGAATCCCTTTTTGTCCGGGACCTGGCTGTGCCGGAGAAGGTGGAGATTCTCACCGATAGGGACGAAGTTATAGTTACCGTCTTGGCGCCGCGGCCTGAAGAGGAAGAGGAAGAAGTGGAGGAAGAAGCGGTGGACGAGGGCGTGGCTGTGCCCGAAGCCGAGGCTGAAAAGGCAGCCGACAAGGATGAGGAGTAGGTCGGCATGAAACTAGTGGTGGGGCTTGGCAATCCTGGCCGGGAATACGAAGAGACCAGGCACAACGCCGGCTTCTTGGTGCTGGACTATCTGGCCCGGGAAGAGGGCCTCACCTTTACTCGCTCCAAATTTCAGGCGCTACTGGCTCGAGGCTCGATCGCCGGTACAGATGTGCTGTTGGTGAAGCCATTGACTTACATGAATCTCAGTGGACTGGCAGTGGCCGGTCTTCTGCGTTGGTACAAACTAGATTCACGGCACGACTTGCTGGTGGTGTCCGATGATTTAGATTTGCCGCTGGGACGCTTGCGAGTTCGCATGCGCGGGAGCCATGGGGGCCAGCGCGGGTTACTGTCTATCATCAACGAACTGGGATCGGCAGAATTTACCCGATTAAGGCTGGGAATCGGGCGCCCAGGCGAGAGCGAGGACGCCAAGGAGCATGTCCTTTCTACTTTTGACCCGCAAGAAGAACCCATGCTGGACGAAGTTATTTTGGCGGCAGCTGACGCTGTGCGCACCTGGCTGAGCCAGGGTCCCATTGAGACCATGAACCGCTTCAACGGTTTTGATGCCCGACCGGAAACCGAATTGACCGACCGATAACAGCAAACAAAACCGGCCGGGCCTAGAGCCAGCCGGTTCTATTTTTGGAAGGGGCCGTCCCGCAGGAACTTAAACAAAGGGCATATAATCAGGCCGTGGCAATTCGCCTAGCAGTCGCCGAACAGCGGTACTTAGCAGGGTAACGCCACGTTCAATTTCCTCCGGTGAACAGGAAGCATACGTAAGGCGAAAGTAAGGAGAAGGCCCACCGGCAGCTGTAAAGGCAGAGCCGGGGGCGATGACTACTCCTTCCTGTAGTGCTTCCCGGTAAAGATCGAAAGCATTATGTCCAGCGGGTAGTCGGAGCCAGAAGTTTAGCCCGCCGGGCGGAGGGTTAAAGTCTATTGCCGATGGCAGTTGTTGCCGCAACGCAGTGCTTAGGGCTCGGTGGCGTTTTTTATACAGACGACGTACTTTGGCCAATTGCTGTTCCCAGACACCTTCACGCATTAGGAGCTCAAAGACACGTTGAAAAAGACCGGAGGTAAAGATGTCGGATGCGTGCTTAGCTGTGAGAACTTCCTGGGCCATAGCCGGTGGTACTGCCAAGAAGGCCAGTCTCAAACCGGGAAGAAGCACTTTGGAGAAGCTTTTCAGATATATAACCGGTACTTCAGGTGGAGCCAGAGCGGCCAACGGGGTAAGATCCACTTCATTGAAACTAAGCTCCCGCAAATAATCATCTTCCAAAACGGTTAGGCGAAAACGGGCTGCCAATTGCAGGAGCCCTTTTTTTGCGTCCTTATTATAGACAATACCAGTTGGATTTTGAAAGGCAGGCATAAGGTAGAAAAAACGAGGCCGGACAGTAGTTAGAATCTGCTCCAGGGCATCGAGATCAGGCCCATTTTGGTTCAAGGGCACGC
>DURJ01000039.1 GCA_012837285.1 Bacillota bacterium | reverse complement strand
CTTCTGTTTCCTGCGCCAGAGCCAGTAGCTTTATTTTGTAACCCAGCTCGCGGGCATAAGCCAAGTCTTGCGGTTCCAGACGCTCAATACCGACACAGTTGACATCGGACTCCTGGACGCGAGCGCCAAAAGCAATGGAAGCTAAAATAGCAATCTTGCGCGCCGCGTCCAGGCCCAGGACATCGGATGAAGGATCCGCTTCGGCATAACCACGCTCCTGGGCCGACTTTAAGGCCAGTTTATAACTGGCGCCACACTCCATTTGAGTTAGAATATAATTGGTGGTACCGTTAACAATCCCGTATAATTTTTCAATCCGGTTCCCGGCTAAACAGTTTTTTAGCGGCCGGATGATGGGAATACCTCCGCCGACGCTAGCTTCAAAATATAAGTCGACGCCGGCCTCCTTGGCGGCGGCAAACAGCTCTTTGCCGCGGGAGGACAGCAAGTCCTTGTTGGCCGTGACGACGTTCTTGCCCCGCCTCAGCGCCTCCATGATATAAGTGAATGCGGTTTCTTTACCGCCCATGACTTCGACCACCACTTGAATCTCCGGATCGCTTAAAATATCATCTACTCTTGTAGTTAAGGGTACTGCGTAGTCCACCGCCCGGGCTTTGGTAATATCCCGCACTAAAGCCTTCTTTACTTGGATTTTTACCCCGGCCCGCTGGGCGATATGATCCTGGTTAGCTGCCAGCAATTCGGCCACCCCAGATCCTACTGTTCCCAATCCTAGCAGCCCCAGCTGGAGACATTTTTCTGCGCCTACTGTCACAGCCGCCACCTCTGCCTTAGTTTTTAATGGCCACTCTTTTCCTTGCTGTTTACGTACATAGTCCCCATCAATAAGTCACCGCCTTGTCTTTGTGTTGTGAACATATATCCATACATAGGAGACATTATAGCAGGTTGCTCTGTTTTTGACAAGGGGTAAAAAGAAAAAAGAGCTTAAAGAAGCTCCATCAATGTACGCTTAAGGGCGACAAAGTCCGGACTGGTGAGCACATCCCCGGTGCGCGATCGGGGTAGCTGTACTTTTATCTCGGCTTTAATTCGGGCCGGACGTTCGGTGAGCACGTAAATCCGATCCGACAATAATATAGCTTCGTCTACGTCGTGGGTTATCAAGAGCACCGAAGCCCGGTACTGCTCCAGGGTAGAGAGAAGCCACAGCTGCAACTCACGCCGGGTAATGGCGTCCAGAGCGCCGAACGGTTCGTCCAACAACATGATATCGCTGGCGAAAAGATACGTTCTAAGAAGGGCTGCCCGCTGTCGCATACCGCCAGACAGTTGACCCGGATAATGCTGTTCGAACCCGGCCAGGCCAAAGGCCTGGAAATAAGGAGCGGCATGCTCTCGGGCCGCCTTCCAGCTCAAGCCCTTGATCACCAGCGGCAGACACACATTGTCCAGGATATTCTTCCATGGAAGCAATAAGTCTTTTTGATGCATGTAACTGACCCGGCCGGTGCGGCCGGTAAAGTCTTCGCCGTCGATATATACCCGCCCTTTGTCCGGTTGGTGCAGTCCGGCTATGATATTAAAGAGCGTACTCTTGCCGCATCCGCTGGGACCCACTACCGCCACAAACTCTCCATCGTAAAGCTTTAGACTTATACCGGCTAAAGTATCCAGGTCTCCGTACGTTTTGACCAAATTGCGAACTTCGACTTTTGCCAATTTCCTCCCCCACTCTTGGCGGCAACTAAACTATTGCTTTGGCGGTAAGAATTCGTTAGTAAAGGCCTCTTTGTAATCCAGTTTCTGCTCGATTAATTCGTTATCAAACATCCACTCGGCATAGTTTTTCCACACACTTTCCTTCATTTCGCCCCAGCGAGATGCATCGGCCTGGTACTCCTTAGACAAGTACTTTTGGCTGGCCAATACCAACTCTCGGTCGAGCTCCGGCACTGCCTCTAGGAACAGTTCCGCTGCTTCTTCAGGGTTGGCAATGGCAAATTCATAACCACGGCTGGTGGCCTGGAGGAACTTACGGACCAGTTCCGGTCGCTTTGCCAGGGTCTCTTCATTGGTAATGAGTACCGGTGTATAGTAGTCTAACGCCGGATCCTCTGCCGCTACCTTGATGAAGTTTAGTTCCATTCCTCTAAGTTCGGCCTCAATCCCGGCCCAGCCCCAATAGATCCAGGCAAAATCTACGTCCCTTTTCACGGCGGCAAAAAAGTCAGTGGAACCGATATTTACCATTCTAACTTTGCTGAAATCGGCCCCCTGCTTGTGCATAATACCTTTGATCACCGCCTCTTCCATCGGTGATCCCCAGCCGCCGTAGCGCATGCCTTCGAAGTCTTTCGGTGTTTTAATCCCTTTTTCGGCCGGTGAGGCAAATCCGGAAGTATTGTGCTGGATAACGGTAGCTATCGCTTTAACCGGCATACCCGCCACGCGGGCATTGGTGACTTCTTCCTGGTAACTAACGCCAAAATCTGTTTTTCCGGCCGCTGTAAGCTGGCTAACAGAACCTTCGGCCGGCGGTAGGATTTTTATCTTGAGACCTTCTTCCTGGAAATAACCCTTGGCAGCAGCCACATACAAGCCAGTGTAATTAGTGTTCGGCGTCCAATCCAGTAACACTGTAACCTCTTGCAGTTTTTCTGTCGCCGGCGGGGCCGGCTTGGCCTTCGGTCGGCAACCGGCAGCCAGCGTAGCTGCCAGAACAATAGTTAGTACTAGGGCAACCAGTTTTTTCATTTTTATCTTCCTCCTAAGATTCTTCTTGCCAGCGGGTCCATGGTGTAAGGACCCGCTCCAACGTTTCAATTAATTTGAACAGACCTAAACTAAGTACAGTTATCACTACAATAATGGCAAACACCCGCGCCGTTAGAAAAGACCGCTGTGACAAGGTCATGTAATACCCTAGACCGGCTTCAGCCCCCAGCCACTCCCCAATCACAGCTCCCATAATGCTGTAGGTAGCGGCAATCTTGAGACCGGAGAAAAACATCGGCAGGGCGGCCGGAAGTTTGGCCAGACGAAAAATTAGCAGCGGGGGCGCTCCCATGGAACGCAACAGGTCGATCATCTCGGTATCAACAGCAGCCAGTCCTTGTAGGAAGCTTACCACCACCGGAAAAAAACATACGAGCACTACCACTAAGACTTTCGGTACCAGACCGTACCCAAACCAGATCAGAAAGAGGGGTGCCACCGAGATAATGGGAATGGTTTGACTGGTTACCAGTAAAGGGTATAGGGCTCGGCGAACCAGTGATACGCTGTCCATCAGCCAAGCTAAAGCAAAAGCAAAGGCGATGGAGAGTGTGAACCCTATTATGGCTTCATAGAGAGTGATCCCGGCATGTTGCCGCAGCGCCGGCCAGTCTTTGAACAATGATTGCACAATCGCTGTCGGCGCCGGAAGCAGCCATGGTTCGATCTTGAGCAAACGCACCGTAAGTTCCCAGAGAAAAAGCAGAAACAACAGGAACAGCGGCGCTGCTTCATTACCGGTAGCGAGCCACTTTTTCCGCCATGGTGACCCCGGTGGGCTTATAGTCGATCTTAACCACTGAAACAACTCGTGCCGCCCCCTCCCGAATGCAGAGCTCCTGGGCCTGTTTTACCAGATCCATGAGCCGATCGTACTCACCTTCCATGGTGGTCTCCATGGCCCCGACTTCGTACTTCACCCCAGAGTCGGCGATGAGTTCGATCACTTTGTCCACCACCGGGTAGATGCGCTCCTCAGGAACTCCCGGCAGCACCTGTAGGCTTACATTTACTATTGGCATTGCTTCGCCTCCGCTTAGCATAATATTAAAGGCTGCCTTATGACCCTCTCTGGATAAGGCAGCCTTCGCGCTTTTCATGTCAGCTATAGTCCCTACGCTGGCATTACCCAGATCAGGTTACAGGGTCGGGATCGGGTGATCCCCTCTCAGCCGGTTGCTCCAGCTCCCCTTTGGTTTCATTATAACCCTCACTGCTGCCAACGTCAACCAATTCAGTCGATGGGACACTGCAACACTACCAATTTGTCAGCGCACCACCGTCGGAATAAACATGTCCACTACACCGATGACTAATGCTCCCAGCAGGGCACCGATAATACTCACTCGTAGTCCGGGCACAACGAATTGGGTAGCATAAATGACT
>DURJ01000038.1 GCA_012837285.1 Bacillota bacterium | reverse complement strand
CTTTTCCTTGCCTATTATGGCTGCGATTGGACAAAAAAGGCTCCTGGAAGTTCACTGGCATTTCCAGGAGCAAGTATAAGACAAGCTTATCTGGTGGCGGAATCACATAACAGGCGGGAAATTTAGGTCGGCTGTTTAGATTTAAGAAGTTAGTGCTTGGGTTGGTTTAATCCGGTAACGCTCTAGAGCGTACCGAACTATGCTTCCGATGAACTCCGATGCAGACATGCCTTTGGCTTCGGCCATGTATCCCATGTAACCTTTGTGGGCTGTGTCCGAGGACATGGTGAGACCGGCGAAGGTATTAATCTCCAGAAAGAAA
This sequence comes from Bacillota bacterium, assembly GCA_012837285.1. Taxonomy (NCBI): domain Bacteria; kingdom Bacillati; phylum Bacillota; species Bacillota bacterium. The sequence goes on along the minus strand of DURJ01000038.1, from coordinate 15,312 downwards.
GGCGTTCCGTCCGGAGCCACGATCATGTCTACCCGGCCGAAATCTCGGGCGTTTAAGACTTGGTAGATTCTTCGCGCCGTGTCTCTAATCCGTTTTTCTTCCGTCTCAGAAAAATCAGCAGGGCAATGAATTATTTCGTTACCGAGCATCTTATGTTCGTAAGTGTTAGTTATAGCTGAGCTGTATTCGATCTCTAAAAGGGGCAGTATTGTTGGGTCTTCATTACCAATAATACCGACGGTGATTTCGCGCCCTTGTATAAACTCTTCTACCAGAGCAGCTTGGCCGATTTGCTGAGTTATTTTATCGATTACTTTGGGCAGGGCCGCAGGCTCTTTGATCACATTCTCTTCGCTGATTCCTCCGCTGCCTCGGCCTTTTACAGGTTTTACGAACAACGGATATCTCAGGGAATGTTCCGGAATCTGGTCGGGACTTTTCACTACAAAAAACTTTGGTGTCGGCAACCGGTGAAAAGCGACCACCTTTTTGCGAGCCGCCTTGCTGGTGGCGACAAGATCTAAGCCGGAACCGACAAAGGGCATGTTGAATGCTTGCAAAAAAGCCAGTTCTCTTAGGGACGAGGCATTAAAAACAATGTCTATCTTAGGGCTTAACAGGTCTTTGAGGGTCTCTTTAGGATCCTTTTTCCACTCGATTAGAGCAGCATCGAAACCGGCGCCCTGGAGGGCCGTCAGGTGCTGAAAGGCCTCGTCGTAGGCATCGTCATAGATATTCTTACTGGAAACCATTCTTTGAAGCTCCACGTTACGAAACTTACGCCAAAAAACTCCAACTTTCAATTCTAGTCCCCCCAGTTATGAGTAGATATGGATCAATATCCAGGCATTTGTGATTTGTCAACCAGTATTATTGTAACATGTAAAGAGCATGATGTGAAATGCAGGCCTTAGAGCTTAGTCCTGTAAGAGGGCAGGGGGCTGTAGACAAAGGGAAGGGAGGGTAATGTACGTTGTCCGCCGCTCTCAGCTGTGCTACAATGAACCCTGGTGATAATTATTGTGTTGGCTTGGCAGTGAGGGAGGACCAAATTTGTCGCAGTTTTTACGTAGAGAGGATCACAGCAACCTGGGACGGCGTATTCGGCAGTTGGCTTGGCCGGCGATCTTGGAGATGGGTTTACATATGCTGGTGGGTGTGGTGGACACTGCCATGGTGGGGCAACTGGGGGCCAGGGAGTTAGCGGCGGTGGCCCTGGGGAGTCGTGTTGTCTTTTCCACCATCTTTGTTTTTGCTGCGGTGGGTACCGGCGCCGCCGCACTGGTGAGCCGTTCTGTCGGTGCCGGGGATCAGGCTGAGGCCGATAAGGTTGCGGGCCAGGCCTTGGCACTGGCCTTCTTGTTAGGACTGGTTATGGCAGCAATGGGCTACTTTTCGGCCGGAACGCTGTTTAGTCTAAGTAGGACCGAGCCGGCGGTACAACACTTGGCTGCAGATTACCTTAGAATTGTCAGTAGGGCTACATTATTTATGCTGCCCCTGTTTGTGGGAAATGCTCTGCTCCGGGGCTCTGGCAATACCCGTACTCCGCTTCTTCTAGCTCTTTTTACCAACCTCATAAACATCGTTGGCGACTATGTACTGATTTTTGGTTGGGGCCAAATACCGGCCCTGGGGGTGGCCGGAGCGGCTTGGGCCACCGCCGGCGCCCAAATCATAGGGGCCGTGCTGGGCTTAATATTGATTTTTAGTGGGCAGTTGGCTCTCCAGGTGCCGCTGAAACGATTGTTGGTCTGGGATTCCAGCTTGGTGCGGCGAATAATTCGTCTTAGTGTACCGGCAGCGCTAGAGGAATTAGTCTATACAATCAGCAGTTTGGCGGGGTTCTTCTTGATTGGGCGGCTGGGCACAGCGGCATTGGCCGCCCACCAGGTGGCCATCACAGCAGAATCGTTTTCTTATATGCCCGGGTATGGGTTTGCCATTGCTGCCTCCACTCTTACAGGTCAGCATTTAGGAGCCGGAGACAGAGATGGTGCTGTTCAAAGCGGCTTCTTAACAGCACGTTACAGCTTAATTGTAATGGGGATCACAGGGGCTGTATTTTTTCTCTTTCCCCGTGTCATTGCCCGGGGTTTTACCAGCGATCCTAACGTGGTGCAATTGGCCACCATCTGTATTCGTATTGCTGCCCTGGAGCAAATGCCCATTGCCTTGGAGCAAGTCATCGCTGGGTCACTGCGCGGAGCCGGCGATACTCGCTATCCGTTCTTAGTTTCCCTGTTAGGGAACTGGGTGCTGCGATTACCATTGGTGGCACTGGCAGTAGTTGTTCTAGAGTTGCCCATCTGGTCCGTCTGGATAATTACCGTCTTTGACTTTTGCCTGCGCTCCGCCCTGTTACTGCTTCGATACCGCGGTCGGCAGTGGGCGGCAATAAAGGTATAAATACAGACCTCCCCACCGTTTTCGGTAGGGAGGTTTTTTAATGGGGAGGATCGTTTGGCGAAGAGACTGTTGCGGCCCGACGGCAGAACAGCACGAGAACTGATGCTGTATAATAGACTGCCTTTATTGCCACAAGGGCGTATACCCGTACCCACTAAGGCAATGCCCGAGTCGGCGGTTTATATCTTCCGGGCTCCATTTTCTTTCAGCTTGGCTTTCTGCCCAAAGTTTCATGTTCTCGTGTTCGGGATCTGTATCGTCGGCCATGATTTGCACATACTCCATATAACCCCCGGCTCCACCCACATCCTCCGGCGGTCTTTCGCCTTTTCCATCGAGATACGTTGCCCTAAATACGTTGGATCTAGTTGTCTTTTCAAGTGTTATGGTGTGCTGCCATGAATCCCCAAAATCATATTCGTATGTGACTTCCTCATGATCGGGGAAGATGTCTTTGAGGGCAATAAACCGTTCCTGCAAAACATTGTAGCGGTCGAAATCCAGCCATTCCAGTGTTTCAGGATCGTCATCCATTACGATCAGCTTTACCTTTGAACCCTTCTTTTTGGCTTCAAACACATGCAAGTGATAATTAAGCCAGTCAAAGACCGTTTGAATAACATTGTGAAGATGCCTAAACGAAAAGGTTGACGGTACTAAGACCCTTCTCCAGATATCAAACCCTTCTATTTCTATCTGTATCTTCAGTTGGTATAGCTCTACATCTAGAACTGATCTGCGGGTTCCGTTCCCATCCTTATCAAGATAACCACTAAGGTATTCAAGCATTTTTTCGATCGGCAAAAGGTACGTATCATCCGGTGAGTCTTGGTAGAGCCTTCCAGTCACAATGCTTATGTATCGTTGCATCAAGGTGCTTTCATCCAGATATTCCTGCATAAATCCTATTTCACGGACGGCGTGATTCATTTTGGCAACCAAGCTTCTGTTTGCTGTTTTTGAAAACTCAATTTCTCCTGCATCTGCCATGTATCTGTCAATAACCGTCTCACAGACGCCTTCCATACGCAGCGCTACTATAATTGCCTCCCGGATGAGGTCTTTTGCGCGGGCAAAATCTTTTGGTTTCGGTCGGTATATGACCACTGGGAATCTTGTGGCATTGTTCATCAAAACAATGGCTTTTCTCCGGTCTATGTTGACTATGTTGGCGTGCCAAGCCATTAAGGCGTGTGGGAGCTGCTCATATCCCTCCGGCGATTTCAGCTCACTGGGGCTGATTTTCATCCTATCCAGCAGGGCTTTTGTACATTGAATAAGCACAGGTATCACTCCTCGACTAAAATGGAGAGAAAAACAGCGTCATGCCACGTCACTCACATTTCACGAAACTCAGGACTAGCTCAGGGCAGTGGCCTCCCCACCGTTTTCGGCGGGAAGGTTTTGCAGTGGACGGCTTTTTAAGGTTCTAAGGTTCTAGGAGCTCGATCAGTTCTTGGTCCGGTCCGCGCAAGAAGGCGATCTTGAGCCCTCCTTCCAGCTCCCGGGGGGCTTCATCCTCCAGTTGCACGCCTGCTTTTTTCAGCTCGGCCCAGGCCCTATCAATGTCGGCCACTCTAAAGGCGATATGGGCTACCGGCCCGTCGTCAGCCGGCACCGGCTGACCCAAATACTGTAGCAGTTCTACAGTGCCTGAACCGGCCCGGAGCAGGGCTTTCTTTAGGCCTCGGGCTGATAAATCGTCTTGGCTTTGTAGGCGCAGCCCCAGGGTATCTTGATAAAAGGTAATGGAACGCTCTAAGTCGGCCACTTGCACGGCCACGTGATGCATGTCTGAGACTGTTATTCCCATTTTCAGAACCTCCTTCAGTTATTCTCTCCTAGCATTATTCGACGGAGTCTTGTCTTACCCTGCAGGCTTCGGGAAGGGACAGAGCTCTCGCCCTACGTGAAGGGCTCTGGATGGGAACACGGGTGGACACGGGGACCCGCCCCTACGTGAAGGGTGCTGGATGGGAACACGGGCGGGCACGGAGGCCTGCCCCTACCTGAAGTTCGCTGGATGGGGGCACGGGCGGGCACGGGGACCCGCCCCTACGCGAAGGGCGCTGGATGGGAACACGGACAGGGACGGCAGAACAGGTCGTGAGGCTCTTTCAGGAGGCTTGGTATCGAAACTGGTTCATGTATAGGTCATAATAAAAGCCTTTGGCTGCCAGCAGCTCCTGATGGGTTCCCCGCTCAATAATCCGGCCGTGGTGGATAACTAAGATCAGATCGGCGTTTTGAATGGTACTCAAGCGGTGGGCAATGACAAAAGTCGTGCGCCCGTGCATGAGATTGAGCATGGCTTGTTGGATCTGAAGTTCAGTCCGGGTGTCTACGCTACTGGTAGCTTCATCCAGGATCAAGATGGCCGGATCGGCCAAAATAGCCCTGGCAATGGACAATAGCTGGCGTTGCCCCTGACTCAAGCTGCCTCCGTCTTCCGACAGCACAGTATCGTAGCCCGCCGGCAACCGGATTATAAACGGCTCTGCCTGAGCTAACCGGGCCGCCTGTTCCACTTGGGCGTCGGTGGCGCTAAGTTTCCCGTAGCGGATATTCTCCCGGACAGTTTCTGAGAACAGGTGTGTATCTTGTAGGACAATGCCCAACTGGGATCTAAGTGAGTCCCTTTTGACGGCACTTATGTCTTGACCGTCGATATAGATAGCCCCTTCGTTTAGATCATAGAAGCGGGCCAACAGATTGACAAAGGTTGTTTTGCCGGCACCGGTGGGACCCACCAGGGCTATGACCTCCCCTGGTTTTACCGACAGATTGATATCTTTTAGCACCGGGACATCGGGCCGGTAGCCAAAGCTTACATGGTGGAATCTGACCTCCCCGCGAACATCCTTGAGTGCTACCAGGCCCGAATGCGTATCCTCTTCCGGGCTTTGGTCCATGATTTCGAACACTCGTTCCGCACTGGCCAGGGCCGATTGAACCAGGTTGAATTGGTTGGCCAGTTCGTTCAGCGGCCGGGTAAACTGCCGGGAGTAATTGGTGAAGCTGGCGATTACGCCTACGGTAACCAGCCCTTTCACTGCCAGCAGGCCGCCAGCAGCGGCCACAATAGCAAAACTAAGACTGTTAAACATGTTCATCAGCGGTGGAATTACCCCGGACAGGATCTGGGCCTGAATCCCGACGGTTTTAAGGTCGGTGTTGGCAGCGGCAAATTGCTCCAACACCTTCTGTTCGCGGACAAACACCTTAACCGCTCGCTGGCCGGTCAGTGTTTCTTCGATCATACTGTTCAATTGGCCCAGCTTTTCCTGCTGACTCAGGAACAGTTTTCTTGTTCGTCGGGCTATGGTTCTGATGGCAAGAGTTATCAGCGGTATTACCAGCAGAGTGAACACAGTGAGCAGCGGGCTCAGCCATAGCATGGCCCCTAGTGTGCCGACCAGCATAATAATGCCGGAAAACAGTTGGGTTATGCCACTGCTTAAGAACAAATTAATGTTTTCGATGTCGTTGGTGATGCGGCTCATGAGCTCGCCGTGGGTCTCACGGTCGAAAAATTGCAGCGGCAAAGTCTGGACTTTGGCAAACAATTCGTTTCGCAGCCGGAGCACCATGTCTTGGGCGATACCGGCAATGGTATACTGTTGAACCCAGGTAATCACAGCTGCCAGAGCGTACACCGCCACCATAACCGCTGAGATTCGGGCCAGTCCGTTGAAGTCTCGCGGTACAATATAGTTGTCTATGGCCCGGCCGATAAGAAACGGGCTGACCAGGTTCAAGGCCGAAGCGGCCAAAACCAAAAGAAACACCAGGGCTAGGGGCTTTCTCTGATGCTGAAAATAGCTCCACAATCTCTTGCCTGTACCTCTTATATCCTTAGCTTTAGCCTTAGGGCCAAACAGGTGTCGGTGTCGTCCGCCTCCTCCGGGCCGTATGGCCGGCGGCGGACCTTTGGCTTTTCCATCAGGCACTGACATCCGCCCCCTCTCTAACTTGAGAGTGGTAGATATCTTGGTACACGGGGCTGGTCCTCAGCAGCTCTTCATGGGTGCCCAGGGCCTCTATCTCCCCGTCTTCCAGCACCATGATCTTGTCAGCATGAAGGACCGTGCTAATCCGTTGGGCAATGACAAAACAGGTGCTGTTTTTGGCTACGTCTTTTAAGGCTTTATGGATGCGAGCTTCGGTTCCCATATCCACAGCGCTGGTACTGTCGTCAAAAATAAGGATGGGCGGCCGCTTGATCAGAGCCCGGGCAATAGCGAGCCGTTGTTTTTGTCCGCCGGATAGGTTTACTCCCCGTTGTCCCAATTGGGTAGCGTATTTTTCCGGTAAGCTCATGATGAAATCGTGGGCCTGGGCTGCCTCAGCTGCAGCTACCACTTCTTCATCCGTGGCGTCCTCTCGGCCCCACTTGATGTTGTCTTTAATCGAGCCCGAGAACAATGTAGCTTCTTGCAGCACCATGCCAATTCCGGCCCTCAGTGTGTCCAGCTTGATATCCCGTACATCCAGGCCGTCTACCAGCACTTGGCCTTCCGTGGGCTCATGGAGCCGAGGGATCAGATTAACCAGGGTGGATTTCCCGGCTCCGGTAGCGCCGAGAATTGCAACGGTGGTTCCCGGTTCGGCTGTGAACGAGATGTTCTTCAGCACCGGCGGCCCCACCGCTCCCGGGTAGCGAAAGGAGACGTTAATAAATTCTACTCGGCCGGACCTAATGGGTTCTTTGGTGGCAGTAGGCGTGTCGGTAATATCGACTTTGGTTGCCAGCACTTCGTTTACCCTGGCGGCTGAAACTTGGGCCCGAGTAAACATCATAAACACCATGCCTACCATGAGAAGCGAGAACAGGATTTGGGTTATGTAATTGATGTAGGCCATGATTTCGCCCACCTTCATCTGCCCTCCGGTTACCTGAATACCGCCTAACCAGATGACAGCCACAATGCTAAAGTTCATAATCAGCATCATAATGGGCATGGCCAGGGCTATAATCCGCGCTGCCTGTATAGTGATGTCCCGGAGGCGGCGGCTGGCTTGGTCGAAACGAGCTTGTTCCCGGTCCGCCCTTACATAGGCCTTAACCACGCGCACGCCGGCCAGGTTTTCTTGCATGACGGCATTAACCCGATCCAAGCTTTGTTGCGCCTTGGTAAACAAGGGAAAAGCCCGACCGGCCACAGCGGCCAACAGCAGGAGCAAAATCGGTATCGCCACCAGCAGGATCACTGTCAGGCGGGCATTTAATGCCACAGCCATGATGATACCGCCTAGGAACAGCAACGGCGCCCGGACCAGCAGGCGCAGCGACATCAAGACCGCGTTTTGCATTCGAACCACGTCATTGGTGAGCCTGGTAATTAGAGACGAGGTCTTAAACCGGTCCAGATTGGCAAAAGAAAAGGCCTGAACTTGATCAAACACAGCTTCCCTCAAGTCGGCCGCGAAGTTGTGGCTGGCAATGCTGGCTGCGATGGTACAACCGATTCCCCCGGTAACCCCCAGCAGGGTGATGCCGATCATTTTAAGACCGGTATGGATAATGAAGGGAATGTCCCCGGTAGCTATTCCTTGATCGACAATGGCGGCCATCAAGGTCGGCTGCCAGAGATTAGCCAGGACTTCAATAAACATCAGCAGAGGTGCCAACAAAGCAGCTTTCCAATGTGGTCGCAGAAATTTATACAGTCCGCTCAAATTACGGTTCATCCTTTCCAATGTCAAGCCAGGTTAAGACCATTATTTGCCAACTAATTATCAGGAAACCTAGAGGCAGGCTTCTGCGCCTGCCCGCGGGCTCTTGTTTTCCAGGCGGTCCAAAGTCGCTTTTTACTGTGGGTTAGGTTGACAGAGACTTGGGGTCGTTGGCGTGGGCCAGGGCTTGTTCGTACGATATCAGCCCTTGGCGGTATAGGTTAGCCAAGGCTTGGTCCATGGTATTCATGCCGTGTTGGGCGCCGATTTGAATCATGGAATCGATCTGGTGGGTTTTCCCCTCGCGGATCAAGTTGCAGATGGCCGGGGTGGCCACCAGGATTTCCAAGGCAGCTACGCGCCCTGGCCCCTGTCGACGCGGAAGCAATTGTTGGGAGATGATACCGGCCAGGACATTGGATAGCTGCAGCTTGATTTGGTTTTGTTGGTAGGGAGGAAAAACATCTACGATCCGGTCAATGGTTTGAGCGGCCCCGGTAGTATGTAGAGTCGATAACACCAAATGGCCGGTTTCCGCGGCCGTAACGGCGATGGAAATTGTCTCCAGATCCCGCATTTCACCGATTAAGATTACGTCCGGGTCCTCTCTCAAAGCAGCGCGCAACCCACTGGCGTAAGTCTTAGTGTCAGTCCCGATTTCTCTTTGCTGGACGATGCTTTGGTTGTGTCGGTGCACAAACTCCATGGGTTCCTCTAAAGTGATGATATGAGCACTGCGAATACTGTTAATCTTGTCGATCATGGCTGCCAAGGTGGTGGATTTACCGCTACCGCTGGGCCCGGTAACCAAGATAAGGCCTTTGGTGCGGAGCGCCAGCTCAGTTAGAACCGGAGGCATATTTAGCTGTTCTAAGGTGAAGGGGACCAGGGCCACAGTTCTGATGGCCAGGGCATGGTGGCCGCGCTGGCGAAAGGCGTTAACTCTAAATCGCCCTAGTTTTGGCACCGAATAAGAGAAATCAAGCTCTCCCAGCCGCTGATATTCCTCCCACTCTGCCGGGGTCATGATCTCCTGGGCCAGAGCGAGGGTGTCGTGGGGGGATAGTATCCCGCCTGAACCGGGGACCAGGCGGCCATCGAGGCGAAACGTGGGCGGTACACCCACCGTCAGGTGTAGATCGGAAGCCTTAAGGCTAAACGCTTGGTATAGAAGTTCGGTTAATCTGGCCATTGACAGTCTCTCCGTTTCATCAAGAACTATTTTTGTCGGTGAAGGCTTCATACCTCTCCCTTAACTCCCGTAGGACGTTAAACATGCAGATCCGGTTCTTTTTGTTCTTTTGTACTGATAACATAATAAACTGTTTTTCTATCGGGGGCAACTGGCCTGAATACCGAGGCCAAGGGTCGGCTAGCCGGCCAGCCAGCCGACCGACTACATTTTTGTTGTTGGTTAACTTTATTCCGAGGCCGTGGCCAGGCTCTTGGAAGCGAACAGAAATATTGCTACACCGGCTAAGAGCAACACCCCGGCGGCCAGCTGTAGTAGCCCCGGTACCGCACCGAAAATTACATAATCCCATAGGCAGGCTCCGATAGGCTCTCCTAAGATGGCCACTGTCACCGTAGTGGGAGAGAGATAGGCCAGGGCCCAATTAAACACCGAATGGCCCAAAATAGTACAGACTAAAGCCAAGGCCAGAAAGATGAGCCAATCTTGGGCCGGATAGCCTATTAACGCTTGTCCGCTGCGCAGCATCAGCAGCAGGAGTGTAAGGGCGGCACCGCTGTAGACCCAAAAAGTGTAGGTTAAGACTCCAATCTCACGCCGGACAAAGCGGCCCAAAATCAAGTAGCCGGATATGAACACGGCTCCGAGAAAGGCCAACAGATCACCGTAGAGGCTGCTGCCGGATCCCAACATATCCACTGCGGCCAGCAGCAGGCCGCCGGCGACAGCCAGGGCGATGCCTCCGTAAGCCTGGGCCGGTAACTGCTCCCGGAAAAAGAAGCGTGCTGCCAACGCCACTATCACTGGTTGCAAAGTTACCAAGGCTACCGAGCTGAGCACGCTGGTAAAACCCAGGGAGGCAATCCAGACGGCAAAATGAAGGCCGAGGAAGATGCCGGCCAGAAAAATCTGCCACCACAGCGGGCGGGGCACTGGCTTAAGTCTACCCCTGGCCAGTAACAAGGTGGCGGCGGCGGCCAGGAACAGGCGATAAAAGGCGATCACCGCTGCCGGGGCAGTAGAGAGTTTAATCAGCGGAGCCGCAAAGGACACCGCCACAACTCCCAACAAAACAGCTACTTTTGGTTTCACCGGATCAGCTCCTCTATTTCTACCAAGCGGCCACACAGCCGTCGGTGCGGGATTCGGTGGCGCCGCAATAAACGCCGTCCCTACCCCGCCAAATGATCTGGCCGCGCCCAAACGGTGCTTTATGCAGACCTACGCGCAGCTTGTGTCCGCGCCGCTCCAGTTGTTGGGCTAAATGTTCGGGGAACTGCTGTTCTATTTCCACCACGTTGTCTTTGATCCACTGCCAGCGCGGTGCATCCAGAGCAGCTTGAGGATTTAGGCCAAAATCGATGATATTCATCAGAACCTGGACATGGCCTTGCGGTTGCATCAGGCCGCCCATTACGCCGAAGGGTCCGACGGGCTGGCTGTCCTGGGTTAAAAATCCGGGGATAATGGTGTGATACGGGCGTTTGCCAGGCCCAAGAGAGTTAACGTGCGTTGGATCCAAGCTAAAACAATGCCCCCGGTTGTGCAGGGCGATGCCTGTTCCCGGAACCACCAGGCCGGAGCCGAAACCGGTGTAATTGCTTTGGATATACGAGACCATGTTTCCCTGCTCATCGGCGGTGGCTAAATAAACCGTGCCGCCGGACAAAGGTTCGTCGGTCCGAGGGAGTCGGGCCCTTTCCCCGATTTCCTCCCGGTGGGCCCAGGCATATTCTTCCGTTAGCAAGTCGCTGATGTTAACGGTCATTGACTTTGGATCGCCAATGTATTTTCTGCCGTGAGCAAAAGCAGACTTAATGGCTTCGATTTGCCAATGATACGTGTCCAGGCATTCTTTTTCGCTGAATTCCCTACCGGCCAAGATATTAAGAGCCATGAGTGCAACCAATCCCTGACCATTCGGGGGCAGTTCCCAGACCTGGTAGCTGCGGTAGTTGACGCTGATAGGCTCCACCCACTCCGGAGAAAAGGCAGCCAGGTCTGGTTGGCGAAGAAAGCCTCCGTAGGAGCGGGAGAAAGCATCTATTTTTTCGGCCAGCTCACCGCGATAAAAGGCTTCGGCATCGGTCTCGGCGATAAGTTTAAGCGTCCGGGCCTGAGCCGCCAAGCGCCACCTTTCTCCGGGAAGTGGGGCCCGTCCCAGGGGAGCAAAGGTGTCAAACCAGAACTTAAATTCTTCTCCTTCAGCTTCCTTAGCATACCGGCGATAGTTCTTGGCCCATTGTTGGGCTGTGCCCGGAGCCACCGGATAGCCCTCCTCGGCGTAGCTAATGGCCGGGGCCAGCACTTTAGCCAGAGGTAGTTGCCCGAAACGGTTGCTAAGCTCAGCCCAAGCCGACGGCGCCCCCGGCACCGTCACCGGTACCCAGCCTAAGGAAGGGATTTCGTAGCAGCCTTGTTGCTTCAGTGTTTCTATCGATAGGGCCTGCGGCGCCGGGCCGCTGGCATTGAGGCCGTATAGTCTTCCTTTAATCCAGGCCAAGCAAAACGCATCGCCCCCGATTCCTGATCCGGTAGGTTCTACCACCGTGAGGCAAGCGGCGGTGGCTATGGCCGCGTCCACCGCATTGCCGCCTTGACGCAACATCTCCAGCCCGGCCTGGGCGGCTAAAGGTTGCCCCGTAGCTACCATGCCTTTCTGGCTATAAACTACGTTGCGGCGAGCCGGGTACTGATAGACTAATGGATCAAACTGCATCTTGAATCACCCTTTCCTCAAACACCGTCATGGACTCATATTGTAGTTTTTACAGGGTAACGGTGTTTTCCTTCTGGACCCAGCAAAAATTATTGTCACCTCCCTATTTGCTGACCCGGCAAAACCCTTGCCAAGGGCCATTTGGTTGGAGTATAATTACTCTAGCGAGCGGAAGTAGCTCAGTGGTAGAGCATCGGCTTCCCAAGCCGAGGGTCGCGGGTTCGAATCCCGTTTTCCGCTCCATCTGCATGTTCAAAACAGGGTTTCGGCAGCGATTCTTCCCATGCCGCCGGGAATCCCGGGCTTAAGGTCAGGGACTTGAGGCGGTTTATTTTTCGCTAAAAGCGGGTGAAGGCATGGTTTTGGTTACTGGTGGCACTGGCCATATTGGCAACGTACTTGTCCGAAAATTGGTTCAGAGGGGCGAGAGCGTTCGGGTTTTGGTCCTGCCGGGCGAATCCCGGGCCTCGCTGCAGGGTTTGGAGGTAGAGTTTGCAGAAGGCAACGTTCTCGATCGGGCTAGCTGTCGCACCGCCATGGCCGGGGTAGACGTGGTGTACCATCTGGCCGGCATCATTGCCATCGCCCCCGGCACCGAGAGACTTATGTGGGAAGTGAACGTGACCGGGGCCCGAACAGTAGCCCAAGCGGCGGCGGAGATGGGGGTAAGGCGCTTAGTCCATGTGGGTTCAGTGCATGCTTTTGCCCGCGGCCCCGGCCAGGTGGTGGACGAACGCACACCTTTGGCTCTTACTGCCCCTTGGAACAATTATGATCGGACCAAGGCCGAAGGCGTGGCCGCTGCACTGGATTTGGCCCAGGACGGGCTTGATGTGGCGGTAGCCTGCCCCAGCGGTGTTATCGGCCCTTACGATTATTTAGGCTCGGAAATGGGTCGGCTTATTCGCACCTTTGCCCGGCCCGGGTACCATTTATTGACGGAAGGCGGCTTCGATTTTGTCGACGTGCGCGACGTAGCCGACGGGCTCATTCAGGTGGCGGACCAGGGACGCGGCGGGGAAATATATATTCTCTCCGGCACCTATGTCTCCCTAGCAGAATTGCACCAATCGGTACAGGCTGTGGCCAACACTAAGTCGGCCAGTGTAGTTGCACCGACAAGTCTGGCTTTGGCTATCGGCAGAATCATGCCTTATTACTATCGCCTAACACGAACCATACCCCAGATTACCACTTACTCGGTACTGACGGTGGCCGAGAAATGCCGCTTTTTGCACGGAAAAGCTGGCCGGGAACTGGGCTACGAACCGCGCCCCCTGCTGGACACCATCGAGGATACGCTTTTGTGGTGGCAAAATTTGGCTGAATAAAGTTACCTGCTTTGGCAATAATTTTCGGCTGCAAGCAAAAAAAGTAGTGACCAAACCAACAATATGAGTTATAATACAGTTGGCGGGCACAAGACGCCGGTCTACAAGTTGTTGGTTGCACCATTCAGACTAATCTGTTTATCGGGGAGTAGTGCGCCCTTTAATCATTAATGATTAGCACTATTAAGACAATAGGAGGCGAAAACAGTGAAGCGATCCCGGTGGTTAGTTCTTATGGGGTTGGTCCTAGCGGTCGTTGTTTTCTTGGGCGGTTGTGGCGGTTCGAAACCGGAAGCGGAACCAGCGGCAGGAGATAAAACCATAGTGGTAGGTATTAAACAATCCATCGACAGTCTGGATCCGGCCCTGTACCGGGATCGTGTGAGCGAGACGGTGGTACGCAACATGTTTGACGGCCTGGTTACGCGTACCACTGAGATGGAAATTGTCCCGGAGCTGGCAGAATCGTGGGAGAACCCTTCACCGACGGAATGGATTTTTAAACTTCGGGAAGGGGTTAAGTTCCATAACGGCGATCCATTTACCGCCGACGATGTGGTCTATAGCTTTGAGCGGATTCTGCTACCGGGTTCTATTGACGGTCAATCTTCGCCTCGTACCGGCATGGTGGGACCCATGGAGCGGGTGGAGAAGCTGGATGAATATACAGTGAAGTTTGTCTTTAGTGAGCCGTGGCCCATCTTTTTGCGTATTCTACCGCACCATCAGATGGTACCGAAGAAATATGTCGAAGAACACGGTGCTGCCCACTTTGCCCAAAACCCAGTAGGGACCGGGCCCTTCAAATTTGTACGCGGCCGGCTGGACGAGGAAGTGGTAATGGAACGCTACGACGATTATTACGGCGGCTCTCCTGATCTTCCACCGGTAGGCCCGGCTCCGGCCCAGACGGCAGTGTTTAAGGTGCTGCCGGAGACAGCCACCCGGGTATCGGCTTTGCAGGCCGGCGAAGTGCACATTGTTCAAGCGGTACCGCCCCATTTGGCCAGTCAGCTGGAGGCCGATCCCAATGTGGAAGTGAAGACAGCCGTCGGCACCCGGGTGTTTTTCCTGGAGCTTAATGTCACCAAGCCACCGCTGGATAAGGTGGAGGTGCGCCGAGCGATAAACCACGCCATTGATTGGGATTCCATTATCGAAAACGTGCTGGAAGGCTATGCTATTCGTACTGCGGTCCCGGCTGTTCCCGGTTGCTTCGGTTATAACGACCAGATCAAAGGTTACGAGTATGCACCGGAGAAAGCACGGGATCTGCTGGCGGCAGCCGGCCATCCCAGAGGCTTTAACCTGATCATCGACTGCGAATCGGAGTTTAAGGATGTAACTGAAGCTATTGCTCAGCAGCTGAACGAAGTGGGTATCGAAGCCAGCGTCCGGGTTTGGGACGGCGGGGTGCTCAAACCGTTGCTCAGAGAAGGGGAGCGACAGGCATATTTCGGCAGTTGGGGCAATTCCACCATGGAACCCTATGACTTGTTCCAACCAAAGTTTTCCCCTGGCGAACGGGGTAACTATGCGCAATACAGCAATCCCAAGTTCGATGCTCTGCTGGCCAAAGCGGCCGTTACCACAGATGAAGCGGCCCGAGCCCAAACATACCGAGACATCCAACAACTGATTGTGGAGGATGCTCCCTGGGCGTTCGGCTATTCCAGTCAAGAGATCGAAGCTTGCCGGTCTAACGTGGTTAACTGGGTGCCGAGCCCGGATAACAGGATTAATCTGCATGATGTGGATCTTAAGTAGCCGGGCACCGGCCCCGGCAGTCGAAGGAAGGAGTGACCTACTATGCGTTGGGCCAAAGTCTTAGAGCGTACGCTGCTCACCTTCCCTCTTATGCTGGGAGTGGCCATAGCTGTGTTTTTGTTCATGCGTCTGACCCCGGCCGCCGATCCGGTGGATCTGATGATGGGTGAATCGGGCCATGTGTCGGCGGCTGAAATAGAACTTCTACAGCAGGAATT
>DURJ01000037.1 GCA_012837285.1 Bacillota bacterium | reverse complement strand
TGCCTTTTGTATCAGGTAGCAATGGACAGTGCAAAGCGATGACGTCAGACTCAGCCAGCAGTGTATCTAGATCTACGCATTCCTCTGCCTCTACGAAGGCGTCATAGGCAATGACTCTCATGCCCAGCGCTTTGGCAATCCTTCCGGTGGCTTGGCCTATCCGGCCGTAGCCGATGATCCCCATGGTTTTCCCAGCTAGCTCGATGAGGGGATAGTTCCAAAAGCACCAGTCCGGATTGTTGGTCCAGTCACCGTTATGGACTGCCTCGCTGTGTGCCGCCACGTGGTGGCAAATTTCCAGCAGCAGTGCGATTGCCATTTGAGCCACGGCGGCGGTGCCATAGGTGGGGATATTACAGACAGGAATTCCCTTCTCTTTGGCCGCCTTAACATCAACGATGTCGTAGCCTGTAGCCAAGACACCAATGAAACGTAAGTTGGGACAAGCATTTAGTGTTGCCCTAGTAATGGGTGTTTTGTTGGTATAGACAATGTCGGCGTCGCCGATACGGTTAGCAACCAGGTCAGCTGGCGTACGATCGTACACAATCAGGTCACCCAGTGCCTCCAGCTTCTCCCAAGAAAGGTCACCGGGGTTTGTGGTGTAACCATCCAGGATTACAATCTTTGGCATTGGTGTTTCTTCCTCCCTTCTGTATTGCAACTCCTTACTCTATTTGCTCCACCCATTGCTTGTTAGTAGCTGTTAGACTGCCATCAGCTGCTTGCCTTATGAGCAGGCTCTTGACCCATTCCGATCCTCCCGGCTGAGGATAATCTTTCCGGTAATGAGTGCTTCGGCTCTCACGGCGGAGCAGAGCTGATAGAGCAACCGTTCGGGCTACTGTGATTAGGTTGGCAGTTCCCAAAGCCACAAAAGGCGTCTCGGTGCCCCTGCTAAAACCTGACGAGGCCATTTCAGTCAATTCTTCCAATCTCGCCATGGTTCGCTTCAGACCTGCTTCATCTCTTATTACCAGGCAATTGTCCCACATCAGTTGCTGGACTTCATGCCTTAGTTTCCCGGCTGCAGGTCCAGAGTCATTGTTGAGCCGATTCTTTAATCCGGCTTCTGCCCATCTGACTGACAGCTCGATAAACCTGCCTGAGCCTTCCCTCTGGGCTGCTGCCCAGCCAGCCCTGTGGCCAAACACCTGACATTCAGCCAAAGAATTACCGCCAGGCCGGTCCGGTCCCCTGGCCCCACCTGCCACTTCCCCGGCTACAAAAAGACCGTCAATATCGGTTTCACCGTTGGGATCCTTCATCAGTACTCCACCGTTCATACACTGGGCTATGATACTCACTTCCAGACATTGCTCCCGGGGATCTATTCCGAGTTCCTGAAGGCGCTTCCAGGTGATCGGAATTGTCTCCATCAGATCGGCTGAGCTGCTTCTAAGATCAAGAAGTACGCCACCGTGTTTAGTACTGCGACCGCTCTTGACCTCCTGAAAAATAGCAAGGTCGAGGTATTTCGATATGTTGTTGGCACTGAAAGGGAAAGCTTTGTTTGCAAAAACTTCAGTTTCTGTAACTGTCATAGGCAGGTACTTATGGAGGAATTCTTCGTTATCGCCATTGTACAATCGTGGCTGCAGACGATAAATCGGACCGGAGAGAACTTGTGTTTTGGGGTATATCATTCCCGGACCAAACTGGACAAACTCCATGTTAATTACTGGTAGACCCAAATCCAGGGCTAAGGCATAACCATCCCCGGTCATCATTTTGCTGCCGACATTAAATTTGTACAGTTGCTGAGCCCCGCCGGTGGCCAGTACTACTGATTTAGCCCGGTACACAATAAGGCGATTGGTGACTGCCTCAAGGCCGACGGCACCACAAATTGACCCTTCATTCTCTAACAGCTGAACAATCATTACTTCCTCATCTATCGGAACTTCCAGCTCTTTCAGCTTTCCTAGCAGTACCCGCACGATCTCCCGCCCTGTCGCTCCGTCCTCTACCCAGCAGACCCGCGGATAACTAGCAAAGTCGCTTAACCGTTGGGCTAAATAGTTTCCCTCGTGCTGAAACGGCACACCCCATTCTTTGAGTTCTAAAACCCTTTCCGGTGCCTCTTCGGCTAAAATCCGAACCAATTCTGGGTTAATAAATCCTTCCCCGGCTCGAAGAGTATCCTGGTAATGGATTTCCGGGGAGTCTTGGTCATTAGCATGGCGCAGAGCAGCTCCAATGGCAAATAATTCAGAGACTGCTGTTACTGTCGAGCCATCAGCCATGTTTTTCCCTTTGGTCACGAGTCGCACCGTGGCACCAGCAGTCCTCGCCGCCAGAGCTGCTCGAGCCGCCGCGCCGCCACCGCCGACAACTAGAACATCTGTAGTGACCATTTCTTTGTTATTATACCATGTTCCCCTCAACAGTCTCTCCCCCTATGTGCTTATCTAGTGGCTATGATTTTTGCTAGTCCGACCGGTTCTTCCCGGAATAGGCTGCTGTTCATAGGACGAGCCTTGGCGTCTATGCAGACGGGGAAACCTACCTGTGCCATAATGTCAGCAGTGGTATCCAGGCCCGGAGCATACTCGATTAGAACCAGGCCCTCTTGTTCCAGCCGGAACACGGCCCGTTCCGTTATATAAAGTACCTCCTGACCTTTCCGCACTGCTTCCTGAGCACTGAAGGTTACCTGCTGTACCTGGGGAACAAACTTTTGGTGTTTACCTTCCTGGACAATAGTCAAAGTTCCAGCTCGTA